>NZ_JBEOUR010000063.1:0-19882 GCF_040302605.1 Microbacterium sp. NPDC097977 | reverse complement strand
GATATCGACGCGGAGCTTCTCTGGGAGAGGTCTCGTCCCCTCAGGGACCTTCGTCACAGTAGTGAAGTCGCGACTCAGACGTCGGCGACCTTGCGACCCTTGTACTCGAGGAACAGCTCGGTGCCCTGCGAGTCGGTGACGACCTTCGCCTGGTGCGGGCGGCTGTAGACGACCTGGCCGTTCTCGATGGTCTTGACGAGCGCGACGGGCGCCGCCTTCCACTGCGCGCGGCGCGAGCGGGTGTTCGAACGGGATACCTTGCGCTTCGGGGGGTTACCAGCCATGACTAGCTCTCTTCTTTCTCGGCGGCACGAGATTCATCCGTGCCGTCTTGGTCTGTGATGTTCTGGAGCGCACTCCATCGAGGATCGATGGGAGCGGCCTGCTCCGTTCCGGTGCTCTCGGTCAGCCTCTCGCCCGTTTCCGGGTCGAGACCCGGGCAATCCGGCTGACACACCGGCTGAAAAGGAAGTGCCAGTACGGCAGCATCCCTGACCAGAGTTTCAAGATCCACGTGGTCGTCTTGAACCTCGAAGTCAGTTTCTTCCTCACCAGGATACGCGAAAAGCTCCTGGAACTCGACTTCGACGGGCCGGGTGATGTCGATGAGGCAGCGACCGCACACACCGGAGTACTCCGCATCGGCGGTTCCGGACACCAGGATGCCCTCGTGGACGGACTCCAGACGGACGTCGAGGTCGAGGTCGGACCCGGCCTCGAAGGCCACGATCCCCTCTCCCCAGCCGTCCTTCAGGGTCACCGAGAACTCGTGCTCGCGCATCTCGCCCGGTCTACGGACGATGTCGCGGACGGGCAGGACGAAAGGACCATTCATTCGGGAACGCACCCCGCAATGGTACCGGCTCTCGGGCGGCCGAGGCTGGTTCCGTGCTGAGCGCGACAGCGCCCGGCGATGTCTTAGATGCCGCGGGAGCCGGTATCGAGGAACGCGGCGACGGCCGGCGGTACGAACGGCGACACGTCGCCGCCGAGACCGGCGACCTGTCTCACCAGCGAGCTCGACACGAGCGCGTGCGCGGGGTCGGGCAGCAGAAAGACCGTCTCGATGTCGGCGAGGTGACGGTTCACGATCGCCATGGGCGATTCGTAGGCGACGTCGATCTGCGAGCGGATGCCCTTGACCAGCACCCCTGCGCCCACGTCACGCGCGTAGTCGACCAGCAGGCCCATGCTCCACGAGCCCACCACGACGTTGTCACCGATGCCCTCGTCGGCGATGGACTGCTCGATCAGCGACATGCGCTGGGCGATCGGGAGCATCGCCTCTTTGCCGGGGTTGTGCACGACGAGCACGTGGAGTTCGTCATACAGCTTCGCCGCGCGACGGATCACATCGAGATGACCCAGGGTCGGCGGATCGAAGGAACCCGGGACGACAGCGATCCGACTGCTCATTCCCCCAGCCTAAAGCACGCGGCGCGGGGTCAGTTCTTGGCGAGTGCCGCGCGGTCATCGTCGGTCACACGCCGCTCGATCGCCGATCGCAGACCCGAGTTGGCCACGAGATCGGGATCGGCGGCGAGGATGCTCTCGGCGAGCTCCCGCGCCCTGACGATGAGTCCGGAGTCCTTGACGACGCGCAGCAGCTTCAGCGACGAGCGCACACCCGCCTGCGCGGCACCGAGCACGTCGCCCTCCCCGCGGAGCTCGAGATCCACCTCGGCGAGGGCGAAGCCGTCGAGGGTGGCGGCCACCGCATCGACCCGTTCGCGGGCGACCGAGCCGGATTCCGCCTCAGTCACGAGCAGGCAGAGACCGGGAACTCCGCCTCGACCCACGCGGCCACGCAGCTGATGCAGCTGCGACACGCCGAACCGGTCGGCGTCGAGGACGATCATCGTCGACGCGTTCGGCACATCGACGCCGACCTCGATCACGGTGGTCGCCACCAGCAGATCGATCTCTCCGCGGGCGAAGGCCTGCATCACCGCGTCCTTCTCGTCCGAGGGCATGCGTCCGTGCAGCACGGCGCGCCGCACGCTTCCGAGCCGCGGGTGCGTCGCGAGCGCCTCGTCGAGCTGCACCACGCCCCACCGGGGACCTGTGGCCCCCTCCGGTTGCGCGAGCGGCTGCTCGCCGGACTCCGCCGTCTTCTTCGCGGTGTCGATCGCGGCGCAGACCGCGAACACCTGCCGCCCCTGCGCGATCTCCTCGGCAGCCCGGTCCCAGACCCTGTTGAACCACCCCGGGTGCTCCGCGAGCGGTGCGACGAACGTCTCGATCCCCGCTCTGCCCTTCGGCATCGTGCGGATCACCGAGGTGTCGAGGTCGCCGAACACCGTCATCGCGACGGTGCGAGGGATGGGCGTTGCCGTGAGCACGAGCGCGTGCGGACTCGATCCCTTCGCGCGGAGCGCCTCGCGCTGCTCCACGCCGAAACGGTGCTGCTCGTCGACGACGACCAGACCGAGATCCGCGAAGGTCGTCTTCTCACCGAGCAGGGCGTGCGTGCCGACCACGATCAGCGCCTGACCCGACGCCACCCGCAGTGCCGCCTTGCGGCGCTCAGCCGCCGGCATCTGCCCGGTCAGCAGCGTCGGCATGACCGACGGCGCGAGCTGGGGTCCGAGCATCTTGGCGATCGAGCGCAGGTGCTGCCCGGCGAGCACCTCGGTCGGTGCGATGAGCGCCGCCTGACCACCGGACTCGGCGACCTGGAGCATCGCGCGCAGCGCCACCAGCGTCTTTCCCGAGCCCACCTCGCCCTGAACCAGCCGGTTCATCGGCCAGGAGCCGACGAGGTCGTCGGCGACCTGCGCTCCCACCGTCTGCTGATCGGGGGTGAGGTCGTAGGGCAGGGATGCGTCGAATCGCTCGAGCAGCCCTCCGGGCCTGGCAGGTCGGGCCGTCGCCGAGAGCGACCGCACCGCATCGCGCTGCTGCAGCAGCGCGGTCTGCAGCGTCAGCGCCTCGTGCATGCGCAGGGTGCGCACCGCGGGGTCGATGTCGTTGCGCGTCTTGGGGCGGTGGATCAGTTCGAGCGCCTCGCGAGCCGTCAGCAGCTCCTCCCGCGCCCGCACGTCGTCGGCGAGCGGTTCGGGGACGTCATCGACCGCATCGAGGACACGAGCCACGAACTTCGCGATCTGCCAGGTCTGCAGGGTCGAGGTCGCCGGATAGATCGGGATGAGCACCGCTGCTCTGGCATCGGCGCGGCGCCGCGCGGCGTCTTCGTCGTCGAAGAGCTCGTATTCCGGATGCGCGAACTGCGTCATGCCGTTGAACTCGCCCACCTTGCCGGAGAACACGCCACGGCGCCCGACCGCGAGGTCGTCGGAGCGCCATTTCGCCGCCGCCAGGTTCTTCGCGAAGAAGGTCAGCGACATCTTGCCGATGCCGTCGCCGATGACCACGTCGACCATCGCTCCCCGACGGTTGCGCATGGCCCGTGCACTCGAGGACAGCACCTCGGCGACGATCGTCACGGTCTCACCGATCGGGAGTTCCCGGATCGGCGTGAGCTCGCCGGGGTCGGCATACCGTCGCGGATAGTGCGAGAGCAGGTCGCCGACCGTCTTCATGCCGAATGCACGACCGAGGGTCTTCGCCGGTGTCGCGCCGAGCGCGTCCTCCAGCGACGAATCGAGCGTGAGCGACATGCTCCGAGTCTAGGAGGCGGCGCCGACACGACGCGCACCGCGGCTGTCGTATCGTGATCAGGTGACGAGGATCATCGCGGGCAGGGCGGGAGGCGCGCGACTCGACGTGCCCTCGTCGGGAACACGACCGACCAGCGACCGCGTGCGGGAGTCGCTCTTCGGCGGTCTCGACTCGGCCGACGTCATCATCGGCGCACGCGTGCTCGATCTCTACGCCGGCTCCGGGGCGCTGGGACTGGAGACCCTCAGCCGTGGAGCCGCGAGCGCCGACCTCGTCGAGCAGGGCCGGACGGCGGCGGGGCTCATCCGACGGAACGCCGCGACGGTCGCCAAGGCGGGACTCCCCTCGGGCCGCGTGCACCAGAGCAGCGTCCGCGCCTTCCTGCAGCGCGCGACGGGACCTTACGATCTCGTCTTCTCCGACCCTCCCTACGACCTCGACGACGCGGCGATGACCGCCGACCTCGTGGGTCTGGCGCCGTTGCTCGCACCCGACGCCCTGGTGATCGTCGAACGGGCCCGCCGTTCCACGCCGCCGGACCTCGACGCTGCCGGGCTCGAGCTCATCCGCGAGAAGTCGTACGGCGACACCACCCTGTGGTGGGCGCAGCCGGCGGCCCGCGCAGACTCCGCTCAGCCCGACGCCGAGTCCCAGTCGCGGTAGGGATCCCAGCCCGAGACGTCGACAGGGGCGTCGTCGACCAGCAGGTCGTGATCGCCACGCGCACGCACCTCGCCGATGATGCGGAATCCCGCGGGCAGCGCCCCCGGTGGGAACGCGGCCAGCAGGGCATGATCCTCCCCGCCCGCGAGCGCACGCAGAGGATCGTCGCCGAGCATCGCCGCGTCGAGGGCGATCGTCACCTCGGATGCCGCCGCCATCCGTCGCGCGTCGAGGGCGAGGCCGTCCGAGACGTCCATCATCGCGGTGGCGCCGGCGGTCGCCGCGAACGGACCGAGCCCGATCGGCGGGGTCGGCCGGAGCTGCGCCTGCAGCGCCGCTCTCTCTCCGGAGCGGAGGACCGACACGTCGACGGGCACCGGCAACCCCGTGCCCGCCTCGCGGAACCTGCCGAACAGGACCGACAGTCCGCGTGCGGCGTGGCCGAGCTCCCCCGCGATCGCGACGATGTCCCCGATCCGCGCGCCCGCTCTCGTCACCGGCGCACGTCCCTCGAGGTCGCCGAGCGCGGTCACCGCGACCGTGAGCACGTCGGAGACGGTCAGGTCTCCCCCGACCACGGCGCACCCCGGGGCGAGCGCTGCGCAGGCCTCCCGGAAGCCGTCGGCCAGACGCTCCACGAACGACAGCCGCAGGTCGCGTGGGATCGCCAGCGCGACGAGCAGCGCGGTGGGACGGGCTCCCATCGCCGCGACATCGGCGAGGTTGACCGCTGCCGCCTTCCAGCCGAGGTCGTACCCCGACGACCACGCGAGACGGAAGTCCGGGCCGTGCACGAGAGTGTCGGTGGTGGCGACCACAGATCCCGACGGGGCGGCGATGACCGCCGCATCGTCGCCGGGGCCGAGCAGCGTGTGGCTGCCGCGTGCGGTCCGCGACAGGATCGCCCGCAGGATCTCCCCCTCGGAGAGGTCACCCAGCAGAGGATCGGCGTCGCGAGGTCGGGAGGGCATGGAGTCAAAGGTAGCCTGGACACATGCCCCGATCTCGTCGTCTCGCCGTCGTCGCGGCTTCTGCGGCCCTCGTCGCGGTGCTCTCCGGATGCTCGACCACCGTTCATCTCGAGCCGGCCGACGACGCCGACAACCCCGCCTGCGCAGAGGTGTCGGTGCTCCTTCCCGACGCCGTAGGCGATCTCGACCGCGTGTGGACCGACGCGCAGGCGACCGGCGCCTGGGGTGACCCGACCGTCGTGCTGCGCTGCGGGGTCGAGCCTCCCGCTCCCTCCGCCGAGGTGTGCACCACCATCGGCAACGTCGACTGGCTCGTCCTCGACCAGGAGGAGGAGCGTCAGCGGCTCGTGACCTACGGCCGCGATCCGGCGATAGAGGTCATCATCCGCCGTGGCGAGGAGATCGATTTCCGTACCGTGGTGGAGCGGCTGTCGACCAGCATCCGCGCGGGTCTCGCACCCGCCACGGCACGGTGCACCGACCGCATCCCCACCGACGAACAGAGCGAGCCCGCCCCCGAGGGGTGAGCTCCGACGCTCAGCGGCGCAGGCCCGCCTCGATGAGCTCGGTGATCAGGTCGCCGTAGCTCAGGCCCGAGGCCACCCAGCACTTGGGGAACATCGAGATCGGAGTGAATCCCGGCATGGTGTTCAGCTCGTTGACGATGAGCTCCCCCGATGCGGTGAGGAACATGTCCACCCGCGCGAGCCCACGCCCGTCGACCGCTTCGAAGGCACGGATCGCGGTCTCCTGGATCGACGCGATCTCGGACTGCTCGAGCTCGGCGGGGCAGACCACGTCGACGCCGTCGCCACCAAGGTACTTGCCCTCGAAGTCGTAGAACCCTCGGGAGGTCAGCACGATCTCGCCGGGCAGTGACGCGCGCACGCCCTCGGCCCCTTCGAGCACGGCGACCTCGATCTCGCGACCCACCACGCCCGACTCGATGAGCACCTTGTCGTCTTCGGCGAACGCGATCGCGAGTGCCGCGTCCAGCTCCTCGGCCTGCGTCACCTTCGAGACGCCCACGCTGGAACCGGCCCGTGCCGGCTTGACGAACACGGGAAGGCCCAGCTCGACCGCCTGCGAGCGGATGCTCTCCGCATCCTGCTGCCACTGACGGGCGCGCACGGTCACCCCCGGGGCCACCGCGATGCCGGCCGCGCCCAGCGCGATCTTCATGAAGTGCTTGTCCATGCACAACGCGGAATCCAGAACGCCGCCGCCCGCGTAGGGCACCTCGAGGGTGTCGAAGTACCCCTGGATGGTCCCGTCCTCGCCGTGCGTGCCGTGCAGGATCGGCAGCACGATGTCGATCTCGCCCAGGTCGTCGGTGGTGCCGTCGGCGCGCACGACGCGCAGAGTGCGGTCTCCGCCCGGCTCCGGCCAGCGCACCCGCGTGCCGTTGTCGGCCACCTCGGGAAGATGTGCCGCATCGAGCGGGAACTTCGCCGGATCGTCGTCCTCCAGCACGAAGGCGCCCTCGCGGGTGATCCCCACCGGGATCACGGCGTACCGGTCGCGATCAATCGCGCCCAGCACCCCTCCCGCCGTTGCGGAACTGATCGAATGCTCGCTGGAGCGCCCTCCGAAGAGCACCACCACCGTCTGCTTGTCCATGGTTGGTCCTCTCACCCTGCGGGGTGTCGTCGTCCGTCGTCAGGTGGGGTGCGATGTCGCGCGGGTTCATCTTGCCGTCGAGCACCATCTTCACCTGCTCGACGATGGGCATGTCCACTTCGGACTCACGAGCCAGCTGCAGCACGGGCGCGACGGACGCGAGTCCCTCGGCCGTCTGCTGCATCTGCTTGACGACGTCCTGGAAGCTGTATCCCTGGCCGAGCAGGCGCCCGGCCGTGTTGTTGCGGCTCAGCGGCGACTGGCAGGTGGCGATCAGATCGCCGAGCCCCGCCAGGCCCTGAAGCGTCTCGGGGTGGGCGCCGTTCGCCACCGCGAAGTCCGTCATCTCGACGAGGCCTCGCGTGATGATCGATGCCTTCGTGTTCTCGCCGTATCCGACGCCGTCGACGATGCCGATGGCCACGGCGATGAGGTTCTTCAGCACACCGCCGAACTCGGTGCCGATGACGTCGGTGTTCACGAACGTCCGGAAGTAGCTGTTGCGGGCAGCCCGCGCGACCTCCTCGGCCGTCTCCCGGCTGCGCGAGGAGATGACGGCGGCGGTGGGCTGCTCCCGTGCGATCTCCAGCGCCAGGTTGGGCCCCGAGGCCACGGCGATGCGGTCGGGGTCGCAGCGCAGCTCCTGCTCGATGACCTGGCTCATCCGCAGTCCGGTCGTGCGCTCGACGCCCTTCATCAGGCTGACGATCTTCGCGTCGTTGTCGGCCAGCAGCGGGCGCAGAGCCTTGAGGTTCTCGCGCAGCGACTGGCTCGGCACCGACAGGTACACCTGATCGACGTCCCGCAGCGCGATCGCCAGCTCGTGCGTGGCCGCCATGGTGCGGGGCAGGTTGATGCCCGGCAGGTAGCGCGAGTTGCGCTTGGCCTCGTCGATCTCGTGCGCGAGCTCGGCGCGCCGGGCCCACATCGTGACCTGGGCACCACCGTCGGCGAGGATCTTGCCGAACGTGGTGCCCCAGCTCCCGGCACCGATGACGGCGACCCTCGGTCCCGTCGGCACACCGCGTTTAGGAGTCAAGGCGACCCGTCTCCTTCTGTCCGTGCGTCGAGGGGTTCCATCGCTCCGCCGGCGCCTTCTCGTCTCGCAGCTCCTCGAGGAGCACGGTGATCGCGTTCATCAGGCGGGTGGTCGCCTCGTTCAGCGCCGAGGCCTCGCCCGCACGCCCCTGCAGATCCGACACGTCGACCGGATCGCCGATGACCACCTCGACCCGCTTGCGCAGCGGCCACAGGCTCAGGCCCTTCTGGTAGCGGCCCATGATCTCCTGAGCGCCCCAGTGCGCCATCGGGATCAGCGGGATGCCGTCCGTCAGCGCCAGCCGCACCGCACCGGACTTGCCGCGCATCGGCCACAGGTCGGGGTCGCGCGTCAGCGTCCCCTCCGGGTAGACGATCACGCCGCGTCTGTGCTCCACGAGCTCCGCCGACTGCTTGAGCGTCTGCTTCGCCGCCGACGCGGACGACGACCTCGCCACCGGGATCATGCCGGTGGCCCGCAGTGCCGCACCCAGCACCGGGACGCGGAACAGGCTCTCCTTCGCCATGAAGCGCGGAGCGCGGCCGATCCGCCACACCGCCACGGCGACGATGAGCGGATCGAACTCCGAGTAGTGATTGGGGGCGAGCACGTACGCGCCGTCCTGCGGAAGCTTCTCACCGCCCCTGATGCGGATCTTCGCGATCAGAGACACGATCGGCACGATGATCGCCGCCAGCGGCCAGAACACGCTGGGCCGCGTGGACTCCGGCGAGCGGGAACCCATCGCGGTCACCGGATGACGTCGAAGTCGGCACCCACGGCGTCGAGCTTGGTGAGGAACTTCTCGTAGCCGCGGCTGAGGATGTCGACGCCGGAGACCCTCGACTCGCCTTCGGCGGTGAGCGCGGCGATCACGTGGCTGTATCCGCCACGGAGATCGGGGACGACGATGTCTGCGGCGTGCAGCGGCGTCGGTCCGGTGATCACGGCGGCCTGCTCCAGATCACGGCGGGGCACACGACGAGGGCCGTCCTGCAGGCCGCGCGGGTGCACGACGATGTCGGCCCCCATCTTGACCAGCGCGTCGGTGAAGCCGAGTCGGTTCTCGTAGACGGTCTCGTGGACCACCGAGCGGCCGTTCGCCTGAGTGAGCGCCACAACGAGAGGCTGCTGCCAGTCGGTCATGAAGCCGGGGTGCACGTCGGTCTCGACGACGACGGGCTTGAGCTCGCCGTCACGACGGAAGAGGATGCCGTCCTCCTGGATGTCGAACCATCCCCCCGCCTTGCGGAACACGTTGAGGAAGGTGAGCATCTCCTGCTGCTTGGCGCCGCCGACGAAGATCTCGCCGTCGGTCGCCAGCGCGGCGGAGGCCCAGGATGCGGCCTCGTTGCGGTCGAAGATCGAGCGGTGGTCGTATCCACGGAGCTTCTCGACGCCCTCGATGACGATGACGCGGTTGGGCTCGTAGGAGATGATCGCGCCCATCTTCTGCAGCACGGCGATCAGGTCCATGATCTCGGGCTCGATGGCCGCGTTGCGCAGCTCGGTGGTGCCCTCGGCGCGGACGGCCGTCAGCAGGACCTGCTCGGTCGCTCCGACGCTGGGGTACGGCAGGTGGATGTTCGCGCCGTGCAGGCGCGCGCCACCGGTCGACAGGCGGATGCCGCTCGGCAGCTTCTCGACGATCGCACCGAACTTGCGCAGTGCGTCGAGGTGGAAGTCGATGGGGCGGTCGCCGATGCGGCAGCCGCCGAGGTCGGGGATGAACGCCTGTCCGAGACGGTGCAGCAGAGGACCGCAGAAGAGGATCGGGATCCGCGACGCACCCGCGTGCGCGTCGATCTCCTCGAAGTGCGCGGACTCGACGTCGCTCGGGTCGAACACCAGCGCGCCGGGCTCATCGCCGTCGGACACCCGCACACCGTGCACCTCGAGCAGCGAACGCACCACGGCGACATCGCTGATCGCGGGAACATCCCGAAGGGTGCTCACCGTCTCGCCGAGCAGCGAGGCCACCATCGCCTTGGTCGCGAGGTTCTTCGCGCCCTTGACATCGACACGGCCGCGCAGCGGTCGTCCGCCGCGGATCGCGAGGACGTCTCCGGTCAGTGGGGGGACTCCGTCCGCAAGAGCGTCGCGCACAGGTGTGGTCATTCGGAGCCTCACTTCATTCAGGGAATTCGGGGCGGGGTCGCCCTCGGCTCCCCCTGCCCCGCCGTTCACTGAACGGGGAGGGTCCGGGGCCGCCACGACTCGCGACGGGCCTCGAACTGCGCGATCTTGTCTTCGTTGCGCAGCGTGAGCCCGATGTCATCGAGCCCTTCGAGGAGCCGCCATCTAGTGTAATCGTCGATGCCGATCTCAGCCTGGACGTCGCCGATCGACGCGGTGCGCGCCTCGAGGTCCACGGTGATGGATGCCCCGGGATCGCGGTCGATCTCGGCCCACATGCGCTCGAGATCCTCTTCCGAGATCGTCGCCGCGAGAAGGCCCTGCTTGCCGGAGTTGCCACGGAAGATGTCGGCGAAACGGGGGCTGAGCACGACGGCGAATCCGAAGTCGCGCAGCGCCCACACCGCGTGCTCCCGGCTCGACCCGGTACCGAAGTCCGGACCGGCGACGAGCACGGACGCCCCCTGGAACTGCGGCTGGTTCAGGACGAAGTCGGGATCCTGACGCCATCCGTGGAAGAGAGCGTCCTCGAAGCCGGTCTTGGTGACCCGCTTGAGGAAGACGGCGGGGATGATCTGGTCGGTGTCGACGTTCGAGCGCTTGAGAGGAGCGGCGACGCCGGTGTGCGTGGTGAACTTCTCCATGGTCAGACCTCCGCCATCTCGTGCAGATCGCTGGGACTCGACAGTGTGCCGCGGATCGCCGTCGCCGCGGCGACCAGAGGCGAGACCAGGTGCGTGCGACCGCCCTTGCCCTGCCTGCCCTCGAAGTTGCGGTTCGAGGTCGACGCGCAGCGCTCCCCCGGCGCGAGCTGATCCGGGTTCATCCCGAGGCACATCGAGCAGCCGGCGAACCGCCACTCGGCGCCGAAGTCCGTGATCACCTTGTCCAGGCCCTCGGCTTCCGCCTCGAGACGAACGCGCGCCGAGCCGGGGACGACCATGACGCGCACGCCGTCGGCCTTCTTCCTGCCCTCGACGATGGAGGCGAAGGCGCGCAGGTCCTCGATGCGACTGTTGGTGCAGGAGCCCATGAACACGGCGTCGACGGGAACCTCCTTCAACGGGGTGCCCGGTGCCAGGTCCATGTACTCCAGCGCGCGCTGGGCCGCGGCGCGCTCGTTCGGGTCCGCGATGTCGGCGGGATCGGGCACGGATGCCGACAGCGAGCTGCCCTGACCGGGGTTGGTGCCCCAGGTCACGAAGGGCTCCAGCTCGTCGGCGTCGATGAAGACCTCCGCGTCGAAGGTCGCGCCCTCGTCCGTGGGCAGCGTGCGCCAGTAGGCGACGGCGTCGTCCCAGTCCTGCCCCTTCGGGGCGTGCGGGCGACCCTTGAGGTACTCGAAGGTCGTCTCGTCGGGCGCCACCATGCCGGCGCGGGCACCCGCCTCGATCGACATGTTGCAGATCGTCATGCGACCTTCCATCGACAGCGCACGGATCGCGCTGCCGCGGAACTCCAGCACGTATCCCTGGCCACCGCCGGTGGTGATCTTCGCGATGACGGCGAGGATGATGTCCTTCGCGGTGACACCGGGGCGCAGCGTGCCGTCGACGGTGATCGCCATCGTCTTGAACGGCTTCAGGGGGAGCGTCTGCGTCGCCATGACGTGCTCCACCTCGCTGGTGCCGATCCCGAAGGCCATCGCCCCGAAAGCTCCGTGGGTGGAGGTGTGCGAGTCTCCGCAGACGACGGTGATGCCCGGCATGGTGAGCCCGAGCTGCGGCCCGACGACGTGGACGATTCCCTGCTCGGCGTCGCCGAGCGAATGCAGGCGCACGCCGAACTCGGACGCGTTGCGACGGAGGGTCTCGATCTGCGTCCGGCTGGTGAGGTCCGCGATGGGCTTGTCGATGTCCCAGGTCGGGGTGTTGTGATCCTCCGTGGCGATCGTCAGATCGAGCCGCCGGAGGGGACGGCCCTCGGCACGCAGGCCGTCGAAGGCCTGCGGGCTCGTCACCTCGTGCACGAGGTGCAGATCGATGTAGATGAGGTCCGGCTCGCCGTCCTCGCCCTTCACGACGAGGTGGTCGTCCCAGACCTTCTCGGCGAGGGTTCTCGGGCGGACAGAGGCGGAGTCTGCTGCGGGGCTGTTCATTGCGTTTCTCCTGAAGCTGGCGGTTCGGCCCACGATGGACTCCGCGACGAGGAGGGGCTCAGAACGAGTTCTCGTCGCGGCAGCTAAGAAGGAGCACGATCCGCATGACGTCAGATTACCACCGCTTCCGCACCCCGCGTCGCCGCGTGACACCCTACTGACACGAACCTTCGAGAGGCACCAGCATGACCGACGAGTCCACCGGCTTCGCCACCAGAGCCCTCCACTCGGCCAGGAATCAGACGGCCGCGACATCTCGGGCGACCCCGATCTATCTGACCGCGGGTTTCGAGTTCGAGGACTTCGACCACGCGGCCGACCACTTCGGCACCGGCAACGGATTCGGATACACCCGTACGGGGAATCCCACCATCCGTGCGGTCGAACGTCAGCTCGCGGCCCTCGAGTCCGGCGTCGACGCGGTCCTCGTCGCGAGCGGTCAGGCCGCCGTCGTCACGGCCCTGCTGACGGTCGCCGGGGCGGGCGATCACATCATCTCGTCGACGCACATCTACGAGGGCAGCAGAGGTCTCTTCCTCGACAATCTCGCGCGACTGGGCATCGAGACGACCTTCGTCGACGACATCGGCGACCCGGACGCCTGGCGCGCAGAGATCCGCCCGAACACCCGCGCGCTCTTCGCGGAGTCGATCGCAAACGCCCGCAACGACCTTCTCGACATCGCCGCGATCAGCGCCGTCGCCGACGAGGCGGCGATCCCCCTGATCGTCGACAACACGCTGGCCACCCCGTTCCTCGTGCGTCCGCTGGAGCACGGGGCCTCGATCGTCGTGCACTCGGCGTCGAAGTTCCTCGCCGGGCACGGATCGGTGCTCGGCGGCGTCATCGTCGACGACGGACGCTTCGACGCCGCCGCAGCCGGGCACAACGCCCCGCACCTCGTGCTCCCCGGTCGCGGCGGATTCCCCAGCGTCGCCAGCCGGCACGGCGGCGCGGCGCGCATCGCCTACGCGAGAGAGTCCGTCGCCCCGCGCTTCGGCGCCTCACCGTCTCCGCTCAACGCCTTCCTGATCGGCCAGGGCGCCGAGACGCTCGGACTCCGGGTCGAGCGTCAGTCGCGGAACGCGCTCGACGTGGCGCGATGGCTCGCCGCCCATGACGAGGTCGAGAGCGTCGACTATCTCGGGCTGGAGGGGCACCCCGATCACGCCCTCGCGGAGAAGTACCTCGACGGCGGTCACGGCTCGGTGTTCACCTTCACCCTGCGAGGCGGGATCGACGCGGCGCGCTCGTTCGTCGACGGCGTCGGGGTGTTCACCCACATGACCCACATCGGCGATGTCCGATCGCTGGTGCTGCACCCCGAGACGACCAGTCATTCGCACCGCAGCCGGCAGGAGCGCGATCTGCTGGGCGTGCGACCGGGAACGCTGCGGCTGTCGATCGGCATCGAGGACGTCGCCGACCTGATCGCCGACCTCGATCGCGTGCTCCAGCCGGCGCGGGAGGTCGCGGCATGAGCCGACTGCAGCACTTCGGCTGGTTCCTCGCCCGCGGCTTCGGCCCGCAGGGCTGGGGCCTGCCGTCCCTGGACTGGGACTACGACTGGACGAGACCCGACATCTACCAGGAGGCGGCCCGCACCCTGGAGCAGGCGGGATTCGATCTGGTCATCATCGAGGACGCCCCCTCGCTCGGATCCCCCTCGACCATCGACCTGCGGGTACGGCACGCGTTCGGCGGGCCCAAGCACGACCCGCTGCTGCTCGCTCCGTACCTGTTCCAGGCCACGCGCCACCTCGGCGTGGTCCCCACCGTGAACCCGGCGGCCTACCTGCCGTACACGGCGGCCAGGCAGTTCGCGACGCTGCAACACCTCAGCGGCCATCGCCTGGGACTCAACGTCGTCACCGACACCGGCAGCGCGCGTCACTTCTCCGCCGCCGCGCAGCTGGGGCACGATGCGGCCTACGACCGTGCCGAGGAGTGGCTGGACGGCATCCGCGCGCTGTGGGGAAGCTGGCAGGAGGGCGCCATCGTCGAGGACCGCGCCACGGAGGTGTTCGCGGACGGATCGAAGCTGCACGCCGTCCGCCACCGCGGCGAGCATTTCGCCTTCGACGGACCGCTGAACGCCGTCCCCTTCACCGACGGCGCGCCGGCGATCGTCTCGCCCGGAGGATCGGGGCGGGGACTCGGCTTCGCCGGCGCCCACTCCGATGTGCAACTCGCGCTGGCTCCTCTGCACGAGGCCTCGGTCCGCGCCTACCGGGCCAAGATCCACGACGCGGCGATCGCGGCGGGTCGCAGACCCGACGACATCAAGATCCTGTTCGCGATCCAGCCCGTCATCACGGCCTCGCCCGACGAGGCGGACCGGATCGTCGCGGCCTCCGCGCACCCGGACGACGAGGCGCTGCGGCAGATCGCCCGCAAGCAGTCGAGCGATCTCGAGACCGACCTCACCGCCCTGGATCTCGACCGGCCCCTCGACCCCTCGTTCTTCGGCGAGCACGTCTCACGGGGCAGCATCCAGCGCCTGCTCGGCGACCGCGGCGAGGACGCGCCGCTGCGCGCTCACCTCACGGCTCTCGCCCGCACAGGGCGTCTCTCCGACCGCTCCGGTTTCGTCGGAACCGCCGAGGAGTTCGCCGACCTGGTCGAGGAGCTCGGCGAGTGGGGCAACGACGGCGTTCTGCTGTGGGGCGACTTCCACCCCGTCACCCTGCACCGCACCCTGGACGAGCTGGTGCCGGTGCTGCGTCGACGGGGCCTGCTCCGTCGCGACCACGTCGACGGCGGACTGCAGGCGAACCTGCAGGCCTTCTGAGACGGGGTCGAGTCCGGGGGCTACCAGCCCATCGAACCGGGGACACCCTTGAACGGGCCGACCACGGAGGAGGTCACCCACCCGCCGTAGAAGCCTCCCGGCTGCGCCACCACGATCTCACCGTCGACCGTGCATTCGTCCATGGGCCCTGCGTACACCGCGACCATGTCGGTCAGCATCTCGTATCCGGGCGAGGGATGCGGATAGTTCCACCCTGCGCCGGGCGCCACTCGGTCACCGCCGTGCACGTCGAGATAGCGCGCCGCTCCCTTGAACTCGCAGAAGGAGGACCCGGGCGCATCCACCAGGGCACCGTCGACGAAGTCGCCGAGTGGGAGGTAGTACACCGGAGGGTGGCTCGTCTCGAGCACGCGGACGGCATCGCGCGTGTCGGCGACGAGCTCACCGCCGAGGCGGATGGTGACCCGCGCGTGCACCGTCTCGACGCGGGGCGGCCGGGGATAGTCCCAGACCGACTCCTGACCGGCGGCGGGCGTGACGGGGCGCGGTCTCTGCATCTGTTCACTGTACGACGGTCGGTGTTGACTGGGGCCATGACCGCGATACCGATGTTCCCGCTCGGCTCCGTGCTGTTCCCGTACACCCCGCTTCCGCTCCGCGTGTTCGAGCCGCGCTATCTCACGATGATCGGGCACCTTCTCGACGAGGAGGATCCTCAGTTCGGTGTCGTGCTCATCGAGCGGGGCCAGGAGGTCGGCGGCGGCGACCTGCGCAGCGGCATCGGCACGATGGCGAGGCTCACGAGCGTCTCGGCCGATGCGGACGTGCTGCATATCGTCGCTGTCGGCACCACGCGCTTCTCGATCGACGAGTGGGTCGATGACGCGCCCCATCCCCGCGCGGCCGTGACGCCGCTGCCCGAGCTGACCTGGGACGACGCCCTCACTCCCCTGCGCACCCTGGCCGAGTCGACCGTGCGGCGGGTGCTCGCACGCGCCGACTCGCCCTGGAGTGCCGACACCGACCTCGCCGACGACCCTCTCGCCTCGTCATGGCAGCTCGCCGAGATCGCCCCGCTGGGCGCCTACGACCGTTACACCCTGTTGCGATCTACCTCGCTCGGCGCACTGCTGCGCCAGGTCATCGACCTCACGCTCGAGGCTGAGTCTCTGTGGACAACCGGGTGAGGTGCCGCTGACGCATGGCGAGGAACAGCGGGAACATGAAGGCGAATGCCGTCACCCCTGACGCGACCACGTACAGCCAGCCGTGTCGCATGCCGATCCGTCGTGCCTCGACGATGATGAAGATGCTTCCGGCGATCGCCGCGACCAGGAGGTCGATGGTGATCGACGACACGGCAGGGCCGCTGCCGACGAGGTCACCGATGAAGTCCACCATCTGCGTGATGGCCAGGACGTTGAACGCCCAGGTGCCGACGAGTCCCGCCACCGCCAGGACGAGGTAGATGACGGCCATCGGTGTCCAGTGACGCATCACGATGCCCTCACTCCACCGGCTGGTCGAGCCGCTTCGCCGCCCGCTTGTCACGCGAGGACGCGATCAGGCTCGCGACCGTCGCGACGGTCATCGCCACGACGATGACCCCGAGCGAGACCATGTTGTCGATGTCGGGCACCCACTCCACATGCTGGCCGCCGTTGATGAAGGGCAGCTCGTTCTCGTGCAGGGCGTGCAGGATCAGCTTGATGCCGATGAATCCGAGGATCACGGCGATGCCGTAGTGCAGGTAGCGAAGGCGGTCGAGCAGATCGCCGAGCAGGAAGTAGAGCTGGCGCAGCCCCATGAGGGCGAAGATGTTGGCTGCGAAGACGAGGAAGCCGTTCGTGGTGATCTCGAAGATCGCCGGGATCGAGTCGATCGCGAAGATGAGGTCGGTCACGCCGATCGTGATGAAGACGATCACCATCGGGGTCCACATGCGCGTGCCGTCGACCGTGGTGCGCAGCTTCGATCCGTCGTACGTCTCGCTGATGTCGATGCGGCGGCGCAGCAGGCGGACGATGAAGTTCTCCCGCTGCACCTCGCCGTCGTGGTCGCCCTCCGGCATGGCCTGCTTGATCGCGGTGTAGATGAGGAACGCACCGAAGATGTAGAAGATCGGCGAGAAGTGCTCGACGATCGTCACGCCGACGAGGATGAACGCGCCGCGGAGGACCAGCGCGATGATGATGCCGACCATCAGCACCTGCTGCTGCAGGCGCCGCGGCACGGCGAACTGCGCCATGATCAGCACGAACACGAAGAGATTGTCGATCGAGAGGCTGTATTCCAGCGCCCAGCCGGTGATGAAGTCGCCCGCATTGCGCCAGCCGCCGACGTTCCCCAGAAGCACCGCGAAGAGCAGCGCGAGTCCGACGTAGAACACCACCCACAGGGTCGACTCCTTCGTCGAGGGGATGTGCGGGCGGAGGCGGATCAGGAGCAGGTCGCCGAGCAGGATGATCGACAGGACGATCATCGAGGTGATCTCGAACCAGAGAGGGATTTCCACGGGCGTGCTTGACCTTTCGGAGGGTCGGGAGTTGATCGAAAGTCTCTCCCACGCACGAAGTGCGTCGCATTACCGGAGCAGCGATGTCGATGCTCGTGATGACGGCGGATGCGCTGACGGGATACTCCCTCTCGCGTCGCCAATGCTAGCCGAGCGCGGAGCGTTCGGTCGCACGCTCTCACAAGATGACGCACCACCGGCCGCCGCGAGGAACATCTCGTCGACCATCTGAGACGATGAGGCATCCGCCGACACTTCCCCGGTGAGAGACACCGAACGGAAACAGGATGCCCGTGCAGACGAGTGATCAGAGATGGGCGGCTCAGGCCGCGGCCGGCGACGAGAGCGCCTTCCGCGAGCTGTACCGCCTGCACGTACGCCCGGTCTACTGGATCGCCCACGGCATCCTCGGCTCCCCCGCCGACGCCGAGGACGTCACCCAGGAGACCTTCGTGACCGCCTGGCGCAAGTTGCCGGACCTCGAGCTGCGGGGAGAGTCGATCCTCCCGTGGCTGGCCACGATCTGCCGGTTCCAGGCCGCGAACCGTCTGCGCCAGCGACTGCGGGATCGGGCGCACACGACAGAGGCCGTCGATGACACCCTCCCCTCCACGATCAGCGTCGAGGAGCAGGTGATCACCGCGGCGATGGCGGCGAGGATCGCGGCCGAGGTCGGAACGATGAGCGACCTCGACCGCGAGATCTTCCGGCTCTGCGCAGCGGAGGGCTACGCGTACCAGGCTGCCGCGGAAGAGCTGGGCGTGAGTCACGCGATCGTCCGGAACCGTCTCTCCCGAGTCCGCACCCGACTGCGCGGTGCCGTGAAGGAAGCGAGCGACGCATGAACGACCACACACCCCACGACGACCTTCCCGAGCTGTCGGATGCCGCGGCTTCGCGCATCGAGGCCGCCGTGTTCGACGAGATCGCCGCCCGGCGTCCTCGGCCGACCCCGGCCGCGGCCCGAGCGCGGGCCCGCCGACGCGGATGGCTGACGGGCACCGGGGTGGCTGCCGCCTTCGTGGTGGGCATCCTCGTCACCCCGCCGATCCTCGGCATCGTCGGCGGCACGGCGTCCAGCACCGCCGACGGGGGCGGGATGCCCCCCGGCGTCGCCGTCGACACCTCCCGCTCCGGCAGCGTCGACCAGAGCGCCTCCGATGCGGCCCCGGAGTCGACAGGGGTGGCGCCCGCTGCCGACGATGCGGTGGACCGCGAGATCATCGCGACGGCCAGCGCCACCCTCGAGGTGAAGGACATCGCGGATGCCGGGGCGGCGATCGCCGCCCTCGCGGAGAAGCACGGCGGCTACGTCGAGAGCACCGAGATCGGCAAGAGCGAGGCGACCGACGATACCTCCGCGCCCGCCCCCGTGGATCCGGGCTACGGGTGGGTCAGCATCAGGGTGCCCTCCGCAGACCTCACCACCGTGGTCGACGAGCTCGCGGAGACCGGCGACGTGCTCACGTCGTCGATCTCGAAGCAGGACGTCACCTCCGAGGCGATCGACCTCCGCGCGCGGGTCGACGCGACGTCCGCGTCGGTGCAGCGGCTGACCGAGCTCATGGCGCAGACCGGGACGGTCGCGGAGCTCATCGAGGCCGAGGTCGCGCTCACGGACCGACAGGCGCAGCTCGAGTCCTACCAGCAGCAGCTCACCGCCCTCGAAGATCAGGTCTCGATGTCGACTCTGCAGGTGCAGCTCACCCGCACGGCTCCCGCCACGACCGCCGATCCCGCCGGGTTCGCCGACGGCCTGTTCGCCGGCTGGAACGGCCTCGTGGTGTCGCTGAACGCCCTGGTCATCGCACTCGGCTTCGTCCTCCCCTGGCTCGCACTGGGTGCCGTCGTCCTCCTCGCGATCTGGTTGATCCGACGAGCACGTCGCGCACGCCGCACGGTCGGGGTGCCTGCCGCCGAGGAGTTCTCGGAGTGAGGCTCCCCGGGCCGGGAGCCGTGCACCGCTAGAGTCGTCGGCATGAGCAGCGCCGCCGCAGTCTCGACGCCTCGCACGGCCCCGCAGGGCCGCGACCTCACGCTCGATCTGGCGCGGGTCACGTGCGTGCTGCTGGTCGTGTTCGTGCACATCCTCTTCACCGGGGTCGGGCGCGCGCCCGACGGATCGCTGCTCATCGAGCGGACGGTCGAGGCGCAGCCGTGGTTCACGGCCGCCTCATGGATAGCGAACATCATGCCGCTGTTCTTCGTCGTCGGCGGGTACGCGGCACGCGCCGGCTGGCGGTCGGCGGTCGGCGGTCGCCCGCGGCGAGTCCGCAGACGTGTTCGTGCGCGTGCGCCTGCTGCGGCTCGCACGCCCCGCGCTCGCACTCTTCGTCTTCCTCACCGCAGCGCTCGGCGCCGCCCGACTGATCGGGCTCGACCCCGCCCTCGTCGACGTGGTCGCCATCGGCATCGGATCGCCGCTCTGGTTCCTCGCGGCGTACATGATCGTCCAGGCCCTGGCCCC
>NZ_JBEOUR010000062.1:0-20314 GCF_040302605.1 Microbacterium sp. NPDC097977 | reverse complement strand
CGGGGGCCCTTGTTCATTTATTATATTTGGCTGCGCGTCCGCACGTGTGCACGAGCGCTGAGGGGCGGTTGCGGGTGGATCGGCCCCTCTGCGCGTCATTGTAGGCTTGCGCAATGACACCAACGCGCCACTTCGACCAGTCGTCGAAGCTCAAGAACGTCCTGTACGAGATCCGTGGGAACACGCTCGTCGAGGCGGCGCGTCTCGAGGCCGAAGGACATCGGATCCTCAAGCTCAACACCGGCAATCCTGCGATCTTCGGCTTCGAAGCCCCTCACCAGATCGTGCACGACATGCTCGCCGCGCTTCCGACCGCGCACGGCTACAGCGACAGCAAGGGCATCGTCTCGGCGCGTCGCGCCGTCGTGAGCCGGTACGAGGAGATCGAGGGCTTCCCGCGTTTCGGTCCGGAGGACGTCTTCCTCGGCAACGGCGTCTCGGAACTCATCACCATGACGATGCAGGCGCTGCTCGACGAGGGCGACGAGGTGCTGATCCCCGCGCCGGACTACCCGTTGTGGACGGCCATGACGAGCCTGGCGGACGGCACGCCGGTGCACTACCTCTGCGACGAGGACTCCGGGTGGCAGCCCGATCTCGAAGACATCCGGTCGAAGATCACGCCGCGCACCAAGGCCCTCGTGATCATCAATCCGAACAACCCCACCGGAGTCGTCTACTCGCGCGAGATCCTCGAGGGGATGGTGCAGATCGCCCGCGAGAACCAGCTGCTGCTGCTCTCGGACGAGATCTACGACCGCATCCTCTTCGACGACGCCGTGCACATCCCGACGGCCACCCTGGCGCCCGATCTGCTCTGCCTCACCTTCAACGGCTTGTCCAAGACCTACCGCGTCGCCGGATTCCGCTCGGGATGGCTCGTCATCACGGGGCCGCAGTCGCATGCGAAGGGCTTCCTCGAGGGGATCAACCTGCTCGCCTCCACTCGTCTGTGCCCGAACGTCCCCGCGCAGTACGCGGTGCAGGCCGCACTCGGCGGTGTCCAGTCGATCGACGCGCTGATCGCGCCGACCGGGCGGCTGCACGAGCAGCGCGACATCGCCTGGGAAGGACTCGAATCGATCCCCGGAGTCTCGTGCGTGAAGCCGGCCGGCGCCCTGTATGCCTTCCCGCGCCTGGATCCGAACGTGCACGAGATCAGAGACGACGCGAAGCTCGTCTACGACCTGCTCGTCTCGGAGCACATTCTGCTGGTGCAGGGAACCGGCTTCAACTGGCCGACACCGGACCACCTTCGTCTGGTCACCCTTCCTGAGCCTCGCGTGCTGGCCGAGGCCGTCGAGCGCCTCGGGAACTTCCTCTCGAGCTACCGCCAGTAGGCGTCGCCGGTGCGGCCGGCGGGGACGTCGTCACAGGCAGAGGCAGACGTGATGCGACCAGCCGACGGATGCCGGAGACCAGGGCGGACCGCGGCGTGAGGTCGGCCATCGGGCGGGCATGGAGCAGGGCCGCGTCTGCGGCGCGCTGATCGAAGGGCAGGAACTCGACCGCGGTGATGCCCGCCAACCTCTCGAGGGTCCGGCGCACCTGACCGCGGGCGTCGACGCCCAAGGGGCCGGGGCGCACACGGTTCACCACGACGCTGACCGGGACAGGATCGGTGAGACGGCGCAGCTCCGCATGCTCGCGGATGAACCGGCTGATGCCGAGGGGATCGGCGGAGGCGACGGCGACGATCGTGTCCGCCTCCTGCAGCGCGGCCACCGTGGCGGCGTGCCGCCGTGGACCGGCGAGGTCGAAGGTCGCCTCGTCATCGGCGTCGAAGGCGCTCGCGACGTCGACCACGGTCTCCTCGCTCCATGTGCGGCATACCCGGAGTGTCGCGCGCAGACGGTCGGCGCCGAGTTCCGGCCAACGGCTCGGACGATTGATGCCGCCGAGCACCTCCACCTCGCCGGCACTCGTCTCCAAGACAGCGGAGAGCCGGGTGAGCTCGTCGGCGTCGAGCGACCCCAGGTCGGCGCGGCGGCAGGCGGCGGCGATGCCGGGAGCGTCGTCGCCGAGTCCGAGCAGCAGAGCCAAGGAAGGGGCGACCGTGTCCGCGTCGATGAGTGCCGTGCGACGGCCCACCCGCGTCAGCTCGACAGCGAGCTGGATCGCCACGGTGGATCGCCCGGGAGCACCGGCGGGACCCCAGACGACGGTGACACGGTGCGGCGGCGAGGACTCCGGCTCGGTGGTCTCCGGATGATCCGCGGCCAGTGCGGTCGCCACCTCCCACCCGGTGGCGTCGGCCGGCAGCGGGGCCGCGAGACCGTAGCGAGCGAGCACCCTCGCCTCACCGTCGCCGAGGGGCACCAGCCGCACACCCGCCCGATCGCAGGCCGTGACGACCTCGGGGGTGAGCGCGCCGCGCGTCGCGGCGACGACGACGGCGTCGATGCCGGGAGGGAGGGGAAGCAGTCTTCCCGGAGCCACCACGGCGACGACGCGGATGCCCTCGACCTCGAGCTCATCCGCGAGGCCGGCCGCACGGGACTCCGGCACGGCCAGAACGACGGACGTCACGGGGTCGCGCCGATCGGGACGACGGCGAGGACCGATCCTCCGGTGATCGCCCCCAGCACCGCCGCGACGTCGGCCCTCTCGATCACGACTTCGACGGTGCTTCCCCCCGAAGCCAGGACGGACTCGCTCTTCGTCACCGAGGTGACGGTCGCGTCGGCCACGAGGATCCGCGGCGGCTCCTGCACCGATCCGTCGTCGCTCGGGGGTGCGGCCCAGAGCTCCACGTCGCTGCCTGCCCCGACATCCGCGGGAATCCCTGTGCCGCTCTCGACGACCACGGTCGTGGTCCGTCCGGCATCGACGTCTTCGACGGACGCATGGGCCAGGAGTTCGCCAGCGCTCACGGTCTTCGACGCGATCCGGCCCGGCTGCAGATCCTGAGGAGCCACGTAGCGGGATGTGACGCCGCCGAGCCCCACCTCCACGACCTGGAAGTCGTCGGAGGTGAGCGCCTCGCCTCTGACGATCGTGCGGTTCGCCTGGAGGATCGGCGTCGTCGCACCCGCCGACGAGACGACCGCCCAGACGCCGCCGATCGACAGGAGGACGAGGGCGATGCCGATCAGGAAGCGTGCGTCGCCCCAGACGGCGCGGCGTGGACGGACGAATCTGTGCATCGCCACATGCTCACAGAAATCGTCGCGGAGGCTCGGGACTTATCCACAGCGGCACGGGGGTGCAGGTGAAACCCGCCGGTGGGGGCAGAATGGGGACATGCCCGACTCGACCCCGTCCGTGAGGCGCTTCCTCGCGCCCGCGCAGGTGGCCGAACTCCTGAGCATCGAGGTGGACGAGGTCATCGAGCTCGTCTATCAAGGACGGCTCAGCGGATCCAAGCTCGGGTCGCCCGCTCGATGGCGCATCGAGGAGACGAGCCTCGCCGACTACCTCGCGGAGCAGTCGGAAGAGGCGCGTCGCATGGCGCTGTGGCGTCAGGCGAACGAGGCCAGCTTCCCCGAGGTGTGGGGCGCGCCGTTCGGTCACGGAAGCTGACCCCCGAAGGTCTGCACCGACGCCACCGCGTGGAACGGGATCATCTGGAATCCCCGCACGGCTGCCGCGGTCCTGGCCGCGCCGGCGTCGTGCAGCGCGAGATCCAGGTGATCCGCACCGGCTCTGTCTATCGTCCCGTGGAGGTCTCTTCCGTCGATGCTCAGGATGTTCACGGGCACACGGCGGCGCGCGAGGTCCCGCAGGATGAACCCCAGGGACATCCGCTCGCGGAGGATCGGTGCGGCCGCCTCCTCGCCGTCCAGGCTCGTGAGCAGCAGCCCGTGATCCACGCTGAGCCCGTGCACCGCGTGGAACGGGAGTATGCAGGTGGACCGACGCGGTGGTGACTCCGCGGCATCCAGGATCGCCGCCGCGACCCAATCCGCGCCGAGGGCCTGAAGTCGCACGCGCATGCGCGCTCCGCCGGGGAGATCGACGGTCGCGAGGGCCGATGCCGCGCACAGCACCCGGAGTCGGCTGCGCATGTCCAGACGGGAGATGCGCAGCCGCTCCGACTCGGCGTCGAGCACGGCTCGCTCGCTCTCCCACTCCGCGGCGAGCTGGCCCTCGAGGTCCTCGAACAGTCGATCCCAGTGCACGCGGACCACCGTAGGCGATCGCATCGGGCCCATGTACGAGTTATCCACATAGATCTCGGATTCGGCCGGAACGGCTCCTCCACGCATGCTCTACTTGGCGCAGTCTTCCCCGATGGAGAGTGCCGCAGATGACGATGAACGAGTATTTCGCCCCGCAGCCGACGCCGCGCGCCGAGCTTCCGGATCCGCAGCCGCTGCTGCGCAGTCTCACACAGGGCGTGCTCGAGGTCCTCGCCGGGGTCAGAGAAGTCGATCAGTTGGCCCGCTGGTTCAGCGAAGATGCGTACCGGAGTCTGGTGACGCGGGCGAATCTGTCGGCGAGGGCGCGCAGCGCGAGGGGGGTCTCGCCTGCGCGCCCGACTTTCGAGATCCTGTCCATCCGGGTCACCGAGCCGGTCGACGGCAAAGTCGAGGCCGTGGTCGTCGTGGCGGGTCCCGGTCGGACCCGAGCGGTGGCGATCCGTCTCGAAGGCCTCGACCGGCGCTGGCGGGCCTCGTCGCTGGCCGTCCTCTGATCTCCCGCACCGTAGGCTTGAGGGGTGTCAACCCTCAGTGATCTCGCCAATGCCCAGGGCCGCCTGACCGACGTCGACGTCGAATGGCTGCACCGCCTCGCCGGCGACGGGCAGCTTCTCGCGGACCTCTCGTCCGCCGACATCGTGGTCTGGGTCCAGACCGAGGACGGCTCGTTCATCGCCGTCGCGCACGCGCGGCCCAGCGGTGCGGCGACGCTGTTCTACCGCGACATCGTGGGGGAGCGGGTGCGTCCGCAGTGGCGGACCCAGGTGCAGGGGGCGTTCGACTCCGCTGCGATCGTCGATTCCTCGTCGCCGGACTGGTTCGAGGAGACGCCGACGCGGGTCCGGGCTGTTCCGATCGTCAACGATCGACGCAGCGGACACGGGGAGGCCGGTGTCATCGGCGTCGTCACCCGGCACACGAACCTGGGTGAGGCGCGCACTCCGTCCCGACAGCAGATCACGTTCGACGAATGTGCGAACGACATCTTCCGGATGATCGCGGACGGCAGCTTCCCGGATCCGGCCGCGCCGACCTCACCGCGGCGCGGAGCGCCTCGTGCGTCTGACGGGCTGATCCGCATCGACGTCGACGGCATCACCACGTTCGCCAGTCCGAACGCGCTCTCCGCCTTCAATCGCATGGGCTTCGACGACGAGCTCGAGGGTGAGTCGCTGGCCGAGGTCACCACGCGGCTCGTCCCGCCGTCCCGCCAGGTCGACGAGTCGCTGCCGGTGGTGGTCACCGGCCGTGCGCCGTGGCGCACCGACATCGAGGCGCGCGGGGTCACCGTGTCGCTTCGGGCGATACCGCTCAAGGACCACGGCACGCGCATCGGCGCGATCCTGCTCTGCCGCGACGTGTCCGAGCTGCGTCACCAGGAGCAGGAGCTCATCACCAAGGACGCCACGATCCGCGAGATCCACCACCGGGTCAAGAACAACCTGCAGACGGTGGCGTCGCTGCTGCGGATCCAGGCGCGTCGTACGCACTCCGACGAGGCGAGGGACGCTCTGACCCAGGCGATGCGGCGCGTCGACTCGATCGCCGTCGTGCACGACACCCTCGCACAGGGGCTCACGCAGAAGGTGGATTTCGACGAGGTCTTCCATCGCGTGCTCAAGCTCGTGGCCGAGGTCGCGTCGGCCCCCAACACCCGGGCGCGCACGCACTCGACCGGTCGCTTCGGGGTGCTGCCGAGCGAGTACGCGACGCCGCTGGCGCTCGCGCTGACCGAGGTCGTCACCAACGCCGTCGAGCACGGCCTCGCCGGGCAGGAGGGCATGGTCACGATCGACGCCGCGCGCACGGAGGAGAACCTGCGCGTCCTGGTGCGCGACACCGGGAGCGGTCTTCCCGAGGGCCGCATCGGTCAGGGACTCGGCACGCAGATCATCCGGACCCTCATCCAGGGCGAGCTCGGCGGATCCATCGAATGGCGGGGGAGTGAGGGCGGCGGGACCGAGGTCGTCATCGACATCCCGCTGCGCTGGCTGACGAAGTAGCCGCCCGAGTACGCGGTACGGGAGAACGCCGCCCGAGTACGCGAAAGCGGCCCGAGACCTCGTCTCGGGCCGCTTCCGCGTATGTTCAGGAGGCGCGTCGTGCGCGCGCGGCGCGGCGCTTGAGCGCGCGACGCTCGTCTTCGGAGAGACCGCCCCACACGCCCGAGTCCTGGCTGGACTCGAGGGCGTACTGCAAGCAGATCTCGGTCACCGTGCAGGTGGCGCAGACCGTCTTGGCCTTCTCGATCTGATCGACAGCCGGGCCGGTGTTCCCTACGGGGAAGAACAGCTCGGGATCGACGGTCAAGCAGGCGGCCTTGTCGCGCCAGTCCATGGGGGCTCCTCGGTGTGGATTTTCATGAATCGGCGCAACGCGACGACTCTGATTTCGGGTGCAGTTCGGGTTCAGCTACCCTGTTGAGATACGGACGGATGCCCGCGAATTGTGATGCGGGCTCGGAGCCCGCCCCACGCCGCTGTGGGAGCACATGACGCTGTCTATTCTGTTACATGAAACCGGCGAAATCAAGGGTTTCGCCTGTTCTCATTCGATTCTCAGGAGACACATCGTGCGCGCACCCGGCCTCGCTCTCGCCGCAGCGGCAGTCCTCGCGGCGGAAGGCGCAGCCCTCCTCGTCTTCGCGCTGATCGAGCTCGTCGGCCTCGGCGCGGGAGATGCGTCCTCGCTGCCGACCGCCCTCGCTCTCATCGTGCTGACGCTCATCGGGGCGGGCGCGCTGATCGCCTTCGCGATCGGGACCCGCTCCGGGCACTCCTGGGCGCGTTCCGGAGGCATCGTGTTCCAGGTGCTCGGCGTGGCCCTGGCGCTGGCGTCCCTGACGATCCAGCCGGTCGTGTGGGGATTCACCGTCGGCGTGGGCATCCCCGCCGTGCTGGGTTTCGCCCTGTTGATCGCGACCACGCGCGCCGAGAACGAGCGCCCGGCCGAGTGACGCTCAGGCGTCGATGCCGAGCAGCTTGCGCAGCCGGGCGACGTGCCCGGTGGCCTTGACGTTGTGCTGGGCGAGCGTGATCGTGCCCTCGTCATCGAGCACGAAGGTGGACCTGATCACACCCTCGACGACCTTGCCGTAGTTCATCTTCTCGCCCCAGACGCCGTAGGCCGTGTGCACGGCGTGGTCGGGGTCGCTGAGCAACGTGAAGGTGAGTCCGTCGCGTTCCCGGAACGTGGCGAGCGTGGCCGGCTCGTCACGGGAGATGCCGATGACGCGATACCCGGCGCCCTGGAGCGAGGAGATGCTGTCGCGGAAGTCGCACGCCTGGGTCGTGCATCCCGGAGTCATCGCCGCGGGGTAGAAGTACAGCACGGTCTTCTCGCCCCGCAGGTCTGCGAGCCGGACGGTCTTGCCGTCCTGGTCGAGCAGGGCGAAGTCGGGAGCAGCGGTTCCGGGTTCGAGGCGCACAGTCACGCACTCAGCCTACCGGCCGGGAGTCTGCTCCGCCTTGTCGGCGAAGGTCTGCAGCAGTCGCTGCAGGGAGTCCAGACGCGCGCGTCCCGTGTCGCTGAGCTCGCCTCGTTCGGCGGCCTCTATGAGTGCGCAGTCCGGCGCGTCCGCGAGATGGGTGCATCCGCGCGGGCAGTTCTCGGCGATCTCCGCCAACTCGGTGAACGCCGCGAGGATGTTCGAGGGTTCCACGTGGCCGAGCCCGAACGAGCGGACTCCGGGGGTGTCGATGACCCAGCCCGAGCCGGCCGGGCCGGAGTAGCGCAGCGAGACCGTGGACGACGAGGTGTGGCGCCCTCGTCCCGTCACCTGGTTCACGTGGCCCGTCGCACGCAGCGCACTCGGCACGAGCGCGTTGACGAGCGTCGACTTCCCCACACCGGAATGTCCGACGAAGACCGTCGAATGACCGACGAGCGCGGCGCCGATCTCGTCGACGGGCATCTCCTCCTGCGCGCTGGTGAAGACGCGGAGGTCGAGGCCGTCGAAGTGCGCGAGGAAGGCGGAGGGGTCGGCGAGGTCGGTCTTGGTCACGACGAGGAGCGGGCGGATGCCGGCATCCAGCGCCGCGACGAGGTAGCGATCCACCAGTCGCGCCCGGGGCTCGGGGTCGGCCGCGGCGACCACGATGAGCATCTGGTCGGCGTTCGCCACGATGACGCGCTCGACCTGATCGGTGTCGTCGGCGCTGCGCCGGAGAAGAGAGGTCCGATCGACGATGCCGATGATGCGCGCGAGCGTGCCGTCTTCGCCGGTGGTGTCGCCCACGACCTTCGCCTGATCTCCGGTGACGATCGGGTTGCGTCGCAGCTCGCGGGCACGAGCCGCCGTCAGCAGGCGCTCGTCGGGTCCGCCCTCATCGAGCAGGACCGTATAGCGTCCGCGGTCCACCCCGAGCACGCGGCCGACCTTCGCGTCGTCGTGGGCGGGGCGTCGCTTCGTGCGGGGGCGGTTGGCCTTGGGGTTGGGACGAGTGCGGATGCTGCTCTCGTCGTAGTCCTCGAAGCCGTCCTCGAGGTCGTTCGTGTCGTCGAGCCAGCTCACGCGGACGCGCCCCGCAGCATCCGCTCCCAGAGCAGCGTGAACTCGGGAAGCGTCTTCGCCGTCGTGCCGATGTCGTCGACCTGCACTCCGGGGACGCGCAGCCCGATGAGGGCGCCGGTCGTCGCCATCCGATGGTCGTGATGGGCCGCCCATGCGCCGCCGCGCAGCGTCCGGGGAATGATGCGCAGCCCGTCGGGCAGCTCCTCCGCCTCGCCGCCCAGGGCGCGGATGTTGCCGATCAGCGCCGCGATCCGGTCCGTCTCGTGCAGTCTGATGTGACCGATCCCGCGGAACGTCGTCGGACCGGTCGCGAAGGCGGCGAGTCCGACCAGCGTCGGCGTCAGCTCGCTCGCCGCGGACAGGTCGAGGTCGAGTCCCCGGATCTCGGTTCCGGCCTTCACCGTCAGAGTGCCGCTGTGTCGGTGGACGTGAGCGCCCAGAGCCTGCAGGATCTCGGGCAGCAGGGCGCCGGGCTGCGTGGAGTGCACGGGCCAGCCGGTCACGGACACGGAGCCCCCCGTCACGAGGGCGGCGGCCAGGAACGGCGCGGCGTTGGAGAGATCCGGCTCGATCGCGATCTCCTTGGCGCGCGGCACGCCGGCCTCGACGAGCCACTCGCCGGTGGCCGGTCGCTCGATGCGGACACCGCGTCGGCTCAGCGCCTCGATCGTCATGTCGATGTGGGGAAGGCTCGGCAGGTGTTCGCCGGTGTGCACGAGGTGGAGTCCGACGTCGAACCGCGGCGCGGCGAGCAGCAGGCCGGACACGAACTGGCTCGACGCGGAGGCGTCGATCTCGACCCGTCCGCCGCGGATGTGGCCGTGGCCGCGGATCGTGAACGGCAGCGCCCAGGTGCCCTCGTCGTCGATGTCGACGCCGAGGTCGCGCAGGGCGCTGATGAGCCCGCCCATGGGCCTGTGCAGCGCGGTCTCGTGCGCGGTGAGATGCACGTCTTCGTGGGCGAGTCCGGCGAGCGGGGCGATGAACCTCATGACGGTCCCCGCCTGGCCGCAGTCGACGGTGGCGCCGCCGACGAGCTTGCCGGGGGTGACAACGAGGTCGGGGCCGAACTCTCCGGCTCCCTCGACCTCTTCGATGCCGACGCCGAGCGCACGCAGAGCCTCGATCATCCGTCGCGAGTCGTCCGAGTGCAGCGGGCCTGTGAGTCGGCCGGGTCCGTCGGCGATCGCGGCGATGATGAGCTCGCGATTCGTCAGCGATTTCGACCCGGGGATCGTCACCGTCGCGTGGACGGGATCCGGGGCCGTGGGCGCTGCATAGACGCCCTGGACAGGGGAGGGGGAATACCCGTTGGCGCTCATCGGTTTCAACCTTAGTGAATACGGGAGTCCGCCCGATCGGATCACGGAAGCCCGGCGACAAGGAGACAGCATGCTCGCAACGTTGGAACGCGAGTTCGTGGACCTCAGCGGCCTAGACTGGCCGGTGATGGATGACACGGAGACGGCAGAAAAGGTCAGCGACCCTCGGCGTGAATTCGAGGATCAGGCGATCCCCTTCATGGATCAGCTCTACGCTGCCGCGATGCGGATGACGCGCAATCCGGCGGACGCCGCCGACCTGGTCCAGGAGACGTTCGTGAAGGCGTACGGCTCGTGGGCGACATTCTCGCAGGGAACGAATCTGAAGGCGTGGCTCTACCGCATCCTGACGAACACGTACATCAACATCTACCGCAAGAAGCAGCGCGAGCCCTACCAGGGCACGATCGACGAACTCGAGGACTGGCAGCTCGGCGGTGCCGAGTCGACGACCGCCTCGCACGGACGATCGGCGGAGGCCGAGGCGATCGACCACATGCCCGCATCCGTCGTCAAGGACGCGCTGCAGGCGGTCCCCGAGGACTTCCGGCTGGCGGTGTACCTCGCCGACGTCGAGGGCTTCGCCTATCAGGAGATCGCGGACATCATGAAGACACCCATCGGCACCGTGATGAGCCGTCTGCACAGGGGCAGGCGGATGCTGCGGGAGCTGCTGGCCGACTACGCCGCGGAGCGGGGAATCTCCGCGGCAGAACCGAGGAGCACGAAATGACCGACTGCGGCTGCGACAAGGCGCGCAAGGATCTGGAGGAGTACCTCCGCAACGAGGTGTGCAACACCGAGCACACCGAGATCCGCGAGCATCTCGAGAACTGCCCGTCGTGTCGGGACGAAGCGCTCGTGGCGACCACCCTCACCGAGGTCGTGGCCCGCGCGTGCAAGGAGACGGCTCCCGAGGAACTGCGCGACCAGGTGTTCGCGCGCCTGCGCGAGGTGCAGGCCGCGCAGCACTGACGTCCCGACAGGGGCGGCCGGCAGCGGAGGTCGACGTAGGCGTTCGCCCGTAGGGTGGAAGGCATGACCGACATCGACTCGAGATCCGTCCCCGCCGACCCCATGTCCACGGAGCGTCTCGCCGCCGAGTCACTGAGCTATCGCGTCGTCGACACCGCCGATGAGGCGGCATCGGAGAGATTCCAGCGTGCGACGTCGCGGGGCTTCCTCGGCGCGGAGCCCTCGACCGAGGCGCTGGCCTTCGGGCGCACGACGTTCGAATCGCGACGCAACATCGGCGTCTATGACGAGCGCGTGCCCGATGGTCAGCCGGTGGCCACCATCGACTCGTGGACGACCCCTGTCACCGTTCCCGGCGGCTCCGCACTGCCGATGTGGGCGATCAGCGGGGTGACCGTCTCGGCGACGCACCGGCGCCGAGGCATCGCCAGGGCGCTGCTGGAGGGCGAGCTCAGGGCGGCCGTCTCCGCGGGCGTGCCGATCGCCGGGCTCACCGTGTCCGAGGCCACGATCTACGGCCGGTACGGATTCGGCTCGGCGCTGCCCATGTCGCGCTTCGCGGTCGACACCCGCCGCGCCGGATGGGTCGGCGGTGACATCGCCGGGCGCATCGAGTACGTCGACAGGGAGACACTGGCCGCCGACCTCGGCCGCGTCCACGACCGCGCACGCTCGTCGCGTTCCGGCCAGATCCCCGGGTGGGACTCGCGCTGGACGGGCATCGCCGGGCTGTCGCCGAGTGACACCGATCGCGACAAGGTGCGCGGCGTCCGATACCTCGACGGCGCCGGCGACCTGCGCGGAGCGATGGCCTTCACACTCGGCGAGAGGAGCGGATCGTTCCGCTTCACGCTCGACATCCGTCTGCTCGTGGCCGAGACGCCCGAAGCCACGGCCGCACTCTGGCGGTTCGCCCTGCAGCACGACCTCGTCGACGAGGTCACGGCCGACCTGCGTCCGCTCGACGACGCGCTGCCCTGGCTCGTCCGCGACCCGCGCGGCGTCGTGCAGACGGTTCACGATCACGGCTGGCTGCGCATCCTCGATCTCCCGACGACGCTCGCCGCGCGCACCTACTCCGCCCCCGTCGATCTCGTGCTCCGCGTCACCGATCCGCTCGGCTTCGCCGAGGGCGACTGGCGACTGCGGGTGGACGGCTCCGGCGCGGCCGTGGTCGAGGCGGCGGGCGACGGGACGAGGGCGGTGGATGCGACGCTCGACGTCGCCACGCTGTCGATCCTCTTCGCCGGGGGAGTGAGAGCCTCCTCGCTGCACGGCGGAGGTCGGATCGATGCGGATGCCGACACCGTCGAGGCGCTGGACCGTGCCTTCGTCGCGTTCCCGGCTCCCGCTCTCGACATCTGGTACTGATCCACGCCGCCGGGTGCGGATGCGAAAAGGGAGCCCCGACAGTTCGTCGGGGCTCCCTTTTCCGTAGGCGGCTCGGGTCAGCTCCCGGTCAGCGCCTCGCGCAGGAGCGTGGCCTGCTCGGCGGCGTGCACCTTCGACGAGCCCGTCGCGGGAGACGCGGATGCCGGTCGGCACACCGGGCGGAACCGACGGTCGCCGGGCACATCCGCGAACGCCAGGGCGAGGAACGGCCAGGCGCCCTGGTTCTCCGGCTCCTCCTGCACCCAGACGAGCTCGGCGTTGGGGTAGGAGTCGGTGATCGCCTTGAGACCCTCGATGGGCGTCGGGTACAGCTGCTCGAGCCGGACCAGGGCGACCTGGGGGTTCGGGTTCTTCTCGAGCTCGGACTTCAGATCCCAGTGGACCTTGCCCGAGTGCACGAGCACGCGGGTGACCGCAGTGCGGTCGAGCTCGCGGGCGTCGTCGATCACGGGCTCGAAGCGACCCTGCGTGAACGCCTCGACCGGGCTGGTCGCGCCGCGCAGACGGAGCATCGCCTTGGGCGTGAACACGATCAGCGGCTTGCGCGGACGTGCGTAGGCCTGACGGCGCAGCAGGTGGAAGTACGACGCGGGCGTCGACGGGCGGGCGACGATCATGTTGTCCTGCGCGCACATCTGCAGGAAACGCTCGATGCGAGCCGAGGAGTGGTCGGGCCCCTGGCCCTCGTAGCCGTGCGGGAGCAGCAGGGTGACGCTCGACTGCTGTCCCCACTTCTGCTCGGCAGACGAGATGTACTCGTCGATGACGGACTGGGCGCCGTTGACGAAGTCGCCGAACTGCGCCTCCCACAGCACCAGGGATTCGCGGGCCTCGACGGAGTAGCCGTACTCGAAGCCGAGGGCGGCGTACTCGCTCAGCAGGGAGTCGTAGACGAAGAACCGGCCCTGCGAGTCGGACAGATTCGACAGCGGGAGCCATTCCTGTCCGTTCGCGCGGTCGTGCAGGGTCGCATGACGCTGCACGAACGTTCCGCGTCGCGAGTCCTGACCGGCGAGCCGGACCGGGGTGCCCTCGACCAGCAGCGACCCGAAGGCGAGCAGCTCGCCGAAGCCCCAGTCGATGTTGCCGTTGCGGCTCATGTCCAGACGCTTCTCGAGCTGCTGCTGCAGCTTGGGGTGCACCGTGAAGCCCTCGGGCTTGTTCACGAACGCGTCTCCGATGAGCTGGATGACTTCGCTCGAGACGCCGGTGATCTCGGGGGCGCCGACCTGCTCCTCGGCGGGAGGGAGGTCCTGGACGACCGGGTTGGTTCCGGTCTCCGCGGCGTGCGTCTCGGCGAACGCGATCTCCAGACGGTTCTGGAAGTCGGCCTTGGCCTCGTCGTACTCCTCCTCGGTGATGTCGCCTCGTCCGACGAGCGACTCCGTGTAGAGCTTGCGCACGGAGCGCTTCGCCTGGATCAGATCGGTCATCAGGGGCTGCGTCATCGACGGGTCGTCGCCCTCGTTGTGACCGCGGCGGCGGTAGCAGACGAGGTCGATCACCACGTCGCGGTGGAACCGCTCGCGGTACTCGAACGCGAGCTGCGCGACGTGGATGACGGCCTCGGGGTCGTCGCCGTTCACGTGGAGCACCGGCGCCTGGATCGTCTTGGCGACATCGGTCGCGTACACCGAGGTGCGCGAGTCGTCCGGCAGGGTGGTGAATCCGACCTGGTTGTTGACGACGACGTGGATGGTGCCACCGGTCCGGTAGCCGCGCAGCTGCGACATCTGGAGGGTCTCGACGACCACGCCCTGTCCCGCGAACGCGGCGTCGCCGTGCACGAGGATGGGCAGCCAGGCGAACGTGCCGATCGGCTTGCGGTCCTGCTTGGCGCGGACGATGCCCTCGAGCACGCCGTCGACGGTCTCGAGGTGCGAGGGGTTCGCCGCGAGGTAGACCGGCAGCTCGGACCCGTCGTCGGCGACGAAGGTGCCCTCGGTGCCGAGGTGGTACTTCACGTCGCCGGAGCCGCGTCGGTTCCCGGTGGTCTGGGTGCCCTCGAACTCCTGGAACACATGACCGTAGGTCTTGCCCGCGATGTTGGTGAGCACGTTCAGACGGCCGCGGTGGGCCATGCCGATCGCCGCACCCTCGAGTCCTGCGGTGGCAGCGCCCTGCAGGATCTCGTCGAGCAGGGGGACGAGCGACTCTCCGCCCTCGAGCGAGAAACGCTTCTGGCCGACGAACTTCGTCTGCAGGAACGTCTCGAACGCCTCTGCCTCGTTGAGCTTGCGCAGCACGCGCAGCTGCTCGTCGTGGCCGGGCTTCTGGTACTTGACCTCGACCTTCTCCTGGAACCAGCGGCGCTGCTCCGGGTCCTGGATGTGCATGTACTCGATGCCGAGCGTGCGGCAGTACGAGTCGCGGAGCACACCGAGGATGTCGCGGAGCTTCGCGACGCGGCGTCCGCCGAATCCGCCGGTGACGAATTCGCGGTCGAGATCCCAGAAGGTGAGCCCGTGGCTCTCGATCTCGAGGTCGGGGTGCGACCGCTGCACGTATTCCAGCGGATCGATGTCGGCCATCAGGTGACCGCGGACGCGGAAGGAGTTGATCAGCTCCTGCACGCGGGACTGCTTGTCGACGCGCTCGGCGAGGTCGACCGCGATGTCGGGGTTCCAGCGGATCGGAGCGTAGGGGATGCGCAGCGCCGCGAAGATGTCGTCGTAGAAGCCGCGCTGACCGATCAGCAGCTCGTGCACCTTCTTGAGGAACTCGCCGGAGCCCGCGCCCTGGATGACGCGGTGGTCGTAGGTACTGGTGAGCGTGATCGTCTTGCCGATCGCGAGCTCGTTGAGCGTCCGTCCGCTGGCTCCCTGGAACTCGGCGGGGTACTCGAGCGCGCCCGCGCCGATGATGCAGCCCTGACCCTTCATCAGTCGCGGGACGGAGTGCACCGTGCCGATGCCGCCGGGGTTCGTCAGCGACACGGTGGTGCCCTGGAAGTCGGCGGCGGTGAGCTTGTTGTTGCGGGCCCGCGAGACGAGGTCCTCGTAGGCCACGAGGTACTCGCTGAACGAGAGCGTGTCGGCCCGCTTGATGCTCGGGACCATGAGGGCACGCGTGCCGTCGGGCTTGGGGAGGTCGATCGCGATGCCGAGGTTGACGTGCGCCGGGGCGACGACGGAGGGCTTGCCGTCGATCTCGGCGTAGAACACGTTCTGGCTGCGGAACTCGTCGAGGGTGCGGATGAGCGCCCAGCCGATGAGGTGGGTGAAGCTGATCTTGCCGCCGCGCGTGCGGGCCATGTGGTTGTTGATGACGATGCGGTTGTCGATCATCAGCTTCGCCGGGATCGTGCGCACACTCGTCGCGGTGGGGACGGTCAGCGACTCGTCCATGTTCGCCGCGAGGGTCTTGGGCAGTCCGCGGAGCGGCGTGACCTTGTCCTCTTCAGCGGCGGCAGCCGACTCGGCGGTCTCGGCCTTGGGGGCGGGCTTCGGAGCCTGTGCGGGAATGGGGGCTGCGGCCGCGGGCTTCGTCGTCGTCCGTGCGACGGGCTGGGCGCCGATGACGGGGATGGGTGCGGTCACGGGGTGCGCGGTCTGCTCTGCCGACGCGGCGGGCGCCGACGTTCCGGAGGCAGCCTCGGACTGGTACTTCTCCAGGATCGGCCACCACTCCTTGTCGACGGAGTCGCGGTTCACCTTGAACTGTTCGTAGAGCTCTTCGACGAGCCACGAATTGGCTCCGAACCCCCCGTCGCCCCCGACGCCGGTCACCTGGTTCGACACGCTCGATCGCCCTCTTTCATCACTGAAGTCCATATGTGCACACCAGGACGCAGGATGCGTCGGGGCCCGCACTCTCTCGAACACCAAGCCTAACGTGTTTCGCGGGACGATCGTCGAAGGCGAGCGCCCCTGTCGCCCCGATCTGAGTAGCGTGGGGGTATGGAGTTCTCCGGCGAGTCGCCCGCAGTCGATCTGACCTATTCCGATGTCTTCCTCGTGCCGCGCCGCTCCGCGGTCACCAGCCGTCTGCAGGTCGATCTCGCCCCGCAGGACGGCACGCCCGCGACGCTGCCGCTCGTCGCCTCGAACATGAACTCGGTGACGGGTCCGCGACTCGCCGCGGTGCTCGCCAGGCGCGGGGGTCTGGGAGTGCTGCCGCAGGACATGCCGCTGCAGGACCTCGATGCCGCGATCCGCGACGTCAAGGCGCAGCCCGTGCTGTGGGACACCCCGGTCGTCCTCCCTCCCGAGGCCTCCGTGACCGACGCCCTGCGTCTGATGCCCGCCACCGCCGGCCACGGCATAGTCGTGGCCTCGGGAGGGGCACCGCACCACGTCGAGCGGATCCTCGGCGTCCTTCCCGCCTCGCGCCTCGCGACCGCTCTGCCCGACGCGCAGCTGGGCGACCTCGTGCACGGCGGCACCCCCTCGCTCGATGCCGAGGACATCGGGTCGGAGCGCCACGCGTTCGACGTGATCACCGAGGCGGGGGCGGAGATCGTCACGATCGTCCGTCACGGGCACCTGGTCGGCACGCTCAGCGCACGCAGCGCCCTGCGCTCGACCCTGTATCGGCCCGCCCTCGATGCGGACGGACGACTGGCGGTCGCGGCGGCCGTCGGGATCAACGGCGATGTCGCATCGAAGGCGAGAGCGCTCGCCGCTGCCGGTGTCGACGTGCTCGTCGTCGACACCGCCCACGGACACCAGGAGGGGATGCTCCGCGCGCTGCGCGCCGTCGCCGATCTCGGTCTCGGCATCCCGCTCGTCGCCGGCAACATCGTCACGGCGGACGGGGTGCACGACCTGGTCGCGGCCGGCGCGTCGATCCTCAAGGTCGGCGTCGGACCCGGAGCGATGTGCACCACGAGGATGATGACCGCCGTCGGGCGTCCGCAGTTCTCCGCCGTGCTCGAGACGGCCGAGGCGGCGCGCGAGCTCGGCGCGCACGTGTGGGCGGACGGGGGAGTGCGCTACCCCCGGGACGTCGCGCTCGCGCTCGCCGCCGGAGCGGCGTCCGTCATGGTCGGATCCTGGTTCGCGGGCACGATCGAGGCGCCGGGTGAGCTGCAGACCGACGCCGACGGGCGCATCTACAAGGAATCCTGGGGCATGGCGTCGACCAAGGCCGTGCAGGCGCGATTCGGACGCCTCGACGCGTACGAGCGCGCGCGCAAGGAACTCTTCGCGGAGGGGATCTCCTCGTCGAAGATCTATCTCGACCCGCTCCGCCCCGGTCTCGAGGACCTGCTCGACATGATCACGTCGGGGGTACGGTCGTCGTTCACCTACGCCGGTGCGTCCTCCGTGCCGGAATTCCACGACCGCGCTCTCGTCGGGCTGCAATCCGCCGCGGGGTACGAAGAGGGCAAGGCGCTGCCGGTCAGCTGGTGACGACGAGGGTGGTGCCGGACATGCCCGCCACCACGGCGATCCCGTAGAATCATGGTCACCATGGACGACCCTCCCAGTTGCAGTACATCGCCCCATTGCCCGCCCCTCGGTGACGAGGGGAACCTCTGATGGACTACATCCTGCTGGGCGTGGGGCTCCTGCTCACCGTCGGCACCGGACTCTTCGTCGCGAGCGAGTTCGCTCTGGTCAATCTCGACCGTGCCGATCTCGAGGCGCGTCAGGCACGCGGCGAATCCCGGGTCTCGCTCACGATCAGCGCGCTGAAGCACACATCGACCCATCTGTCGTCGGCCCAGCTCGGCATCACCCTGACGACGCTGCTCACCGGGTACACGATGGAGCCGGCGCTCTCCAATCTGCTGCGACCGACCCTCGTGGCCTGGAACATCCCCGAGGGGGCCGTCGCCCCCATCGCGACCGTCGTCGCGATGCTCGTCGCGACCGTGCTCTCGATGATCCTCGGCGAGCTGGTGCCCAAGAACTTCGCCCTCGCGCTGCCGCTGGCGACCGCGAAGCTGGTCATGCCGTTCCAGGTCGCGTTCACGACCGTGTTCAAGCCCGCCGTCGTCGTGCTCAACGGCAGCGCCAACGGCGTGCTGCGCGGCATCGGCATCGAGCCCAAGGAGGAGCTCTCTGGTGCCCGCAGCGCCGAGGAGCTGTCGTCCCTCGTGCGGCGCTCGGCCAGTGCGGGCCTTCTGGAGGCCGATACGGCGAGTCTGCTGGACCGGACGCTGACGTTCTCCCGGCTGACCGCCGCCGACGTGATGACGGCGCGACCGAGCATGCACGCGCTCGCCGCCGGCGACTCCGCCGACGAGGTCATCCAGCTCGCGCGACGCACCGGGCACAGTCGCTTCCCGGTCTACGACGACGACCTCGACGACATCACCGGTGTCGTGCATCTGAAGGCGGCGATCTCCGTTCCGCGTGATCGCCGCGCCGAGGTGCCGGTGGGGGCGATCTCCACCGACCCGCTGCGCGTGCCGGAGACCGTGCACGTCGATGCTCTGATCTCGGAGCTCCGTGCCCGCGGCTACCAGCTGGCCGTCGTCGTCGACGAGTACGGCGGCACTGCCGGGCTCGTCACCCTGGAGGATCTGGTCGAGGAGCTGGTGGGCGAGGTGTCGGACGAGCACGATCGCACGAGGGCCGGTGTCGTGCGCGGACGGGACGGGATCACGTTCCCGGGTGAGCTGCGGCCCGACGAGCTGCGGCGCAGAGCCGGTGTGGAGGTTCCCGAGGGGGACGTCTACGACACGGTCGCCGGATACGTCATGAGCGTTCTGGAGCGCGTCCCGGCCGTGGGTGACGAGGTCGATCTCGAGAGCGGGACGCTGAGAGTGGTCCGCATGGACGGACGCCGCGTTGATCGCATCCGCTATGCGCCGCATCCCGATCTGACGGCGGAGGTGGTGGCCCGATGAGCGACTGGGGAGGACTGGCCTGGCTGGTCGTGCTGCTCGTGGCCAACGCGTTCTTCGTCGGCGCCGAGTTCGCGGTGATCTCCGCGCGCCGCTCGCAGATCGAGCCGAAGGCCGATCGCGGATCGCGCGCCGCCAAGACCGCGCTCTACGCGATGGAGCACGCGACCCTGATGCTCGCGACCTCGCAGCTCGGCATCACCATCTGCTCGCTGCTGATCCTGAACGTCTCCGAGCCCGCCATCCACCATCTGCTCTCCGTGCCGCTGCACGAGATCGGCTGGTCGGATGCGGTCGTCGACGCCGTGTCGTTCACGATCGCTCTGCTGATCGTGTCGTTCCTGCATGTCGTGTTCGGCGAGATGGTCCCGAAGAACCTGGCGTTCTCGGTCCCTGAGCGGGCCGTGCTGATCCTCGCGCCGCCCCTCGTGCTGGTGTCGAAGATCTTCATGCCCGTGATCTGGGTGCTCAACGCCGCCGCGAACGGCGTGCTCCGACTCTTCCGGGTCGAGCCGAAGAACGAGGCCGCGTCCACGTTCACCCTCGACGAGGTCGCGACGATCGTCGATCAGTCGCGGCGCGAGGGCGTGCTCACCGACACCGCAGGAACCGTCGCCGCCGCCGTCGAGTTCACCGACAAGAAGGCTCGCGACGTGGCCGTGCCGCTGAGCGATCTGGTCACGCTGCCGCTGACGACCACGCCGGACGACATCGAGAAGGCGGTGGCCCGATACGGGTTCTCGCGTTACGTGATCGTCGATGACGAGGGGGTGCCCGTCGGCTACGTCCACCTCAAGGACATCCTCCGTGCGGCGGACGGCCCCGATGCCGACGCCAAGCTCGTCGAGCCGCTGCCGTCGAAGCGGATCAACCACATGGTGCCGGTGCAGGAGGACACGGACCTCGAGGATGCGCTCGCCGTCATGCGGCGCGCCGGTCGACACCTCGCGAAGGTGCGCGACGCGCAGGGCCGTACGACCGCCGTCCTGTTCCTCGAGGACATCCTCGAGGAGCTCGTCGGAGAGGTGCAGGACGCGACGCGTCGCATCCGCGGGCACTGACCGTCGCCGAGCGAGAAGCCCCTCCGATCCCTGTGGATCGGAGGGGGGTGTCGCTGTCGGGGGGGGATACGGGGGGGGAGCCGCCGGGGGGGCGGGCGGAAGGGGGGGGGCCC
>NZ_JBEOUR010000061.1:0-20531 GCF_040302605.1 Microbacterium sp. NPDC097977 | reverse complement strand
GCAGCGCCGGTGGGCGGCGCTCGCCCCGGTCGCCCGCGCCGACGCGCTGCGAGCGTTCGCGCGCACGGTCGAGGGGGCAGCCGAGGAGCTCGCACAGCTCGAGGTGCTGAACTCCGGGCATCCGATCGGCTCCGCGCGCTGGGAGGCGGGCCACGTCGCCCAGGTGCTCAACTACTATTCCGCCGACCCCGAGCGACTCTCGGGTCGGCAGATCCCGGTGGCCGGCGGGCTCGACGTCACCTTCCACGACCCGTACGGCGTGGTCGGGGTCATCGTTCCGTGGAACTTCCCCATGACGATCGCCGCGTGGGCGTTCGCGCCCGCGCTCGCCGCGGGCAACGCCGTGGTGCTCAAGCCCGCAGAGCTCACGCCGCTGACCGCGATCCGGCTCGGAGAGCTCGCCCTCGAAGCGGGCCTGCCCGAGGGGCTGTTCGAGGTCGTCACCGGTTCGGGGTCGGTCGTCGGCCAGCGGCTCGTCGAGCACCCCCATGTCCGCAAAGTCGTGTTCACCGGGTCGACCGAGGTCGGCATCGAGGTCGCCGCCGGGTGCGCGCGGGCGCTCAAGCCGGTGACGCTCGAGCTGGGTGGCAAGAGCGCGAACATCGTGTTCGACGACGCCGACCTCGAGAGGGCGGCCGCGGCCGTGCCGGGTTCGGTGTTCGACAACGCGGGCCAGGACTGCTGTGCCCGCAGCCGGCTGCTCGTGCAGCGTTCGGTGTACGACCGGTTCCTCGAGCTGCTCGAACCTGCGGTCGCCGCCTGGCGGGTCGGCGACCCGTCGCGCAGTGACACCGACATGGGGCCGCTCATCTCGGCCGCGCATCGCGACACCGTGGCGGGATTCCTGGACGGCGCGGACATCGCCTTCCGCGGCAGCGCACCCGAGGGCGACGGCTTCTGGTTCGCCCCGGCCGTGGTGCTCGCCGATCCGGACGACCGGATCGCCCAGCAGGAGGTCTTCGGGCCCGTGGTCGCCGTGATGCCGTTCGACGACGAGGCCGACGCGATCCGGCTCGCCAACGACACCGTCTACGGTCTCGCGGGCTCACTCTGGACCGAGAACCTGGGCCGCGGGGTGCGGGTGTCTCGCGCGGTGCAGAGCGGCGTGCTCTCGGTCAACTCGCACTCCTCGGTGCGGTACGCGACGCCGTTCGGCGGCATGAAGGCCTCGGGCCTCGGGCGAGAGCTCGGACCGGACGCCGCCGAGCACTTCACCGAGACCAAGAACGTCTTCTTCGCGACCGACGACTGATCACGCACACAGATTCCCGCATCCCCACCCTGCATCGGAGAAACACATGAGCATCGATCTGACCCAGCGACTCAAGGACCGCGTCGCCATCATCACGGGAGGGGCGAGCGGGATCGGCTTCGCCACCGCCCAGCGCTTCGCTGCCGAGGGGGCGTTCGTCGTCATCGCCGACGTCGATCCCGCCACGGGAGAAGCGGCCGCAGCCGACGTGGGCGGCGTGTTCCGCCCGGTCGACGTCGCCGACGAGGAGAAGGTGAACACGCTGTTCGACGGCGTGGCCGCCGAGTTCGGCCGCATCGACATCGCGTTCAACAACGCGGGGATCTCGCCGGCGGACGACGACTCGATCGAGACGACCGAGCTGCCGGCCTGGGACCGGGTGCAGGACGTCAACCTCAAGAGCGTGTACCTCTGCAGCCGGGCGGCACTCCGCCACATGGTGCCCGCGGGCCGAGGGTCGATCATCAACACGGCCTCGTTCGTCGCCCTGCTCGGATCGGCCACCTCGCAGATCAGCTACACGGCGTCGAAGGGCGGCGTGCTCGCGATGTCACGCGAGCTCGGCGTGCAGTTCGCCCGTCAGGGAGTGCGCGTGAACGCCCTGTGCCCCGGGCCCGTGAACACCCCGCTGCTGCAGGAGCTGTTCGCGAAGGACCCCGAGCGCGCGCAGCGACGCCTTGTGCATGTGCCGATGGGACGCTTCGCGGAGCCGTCCGAGCTCGCGGCGGCCGTGGCCTTCCTCGCCTCGGACGACTCCTCGTTCATCACCGCCAGCGCCTTCGTCGTCGACGGCGGCATCACCAACGCCTACGTCACCCCGCTGTGAAGCGGGATCATGTCGCTGTGACAGGGTGAAGGACATGAGCGAGCACCTTCCCGACGGCGATCTCGTCGAGGTGCGCCGGGCCGTCTACCGGCCGCTGCGACGGGGCAATGCGCTCGAGGACGCGGTCGCTCGCCTCGTCCAGACGATCCGCCTCGGCGTGGTCGCGCCGGGGGAGTCGCTGCCGCCGGAGCGCGAGCTCGCGGCATCCTTCGGCGTCAGCCGCGACACTGTCCGTGAAGCGATCCGCGAACTCGCCGACACCGGGTACCTGGTGCCCAAGAGGGGGCGGTACGGCGGCACGTTCGTCGCCGACCCGCTGCCCCATCCCTCGGATGCCGGCGCCGTGACCGCCACCGAGGTCGACGACGTGCTGGGCCTTCGACGTGTCCTCGAGACCGGCGCAGCCCGTGCGGCTGCCGGACGGTCATTGGATGCCGCGACCCGCGCCGACCTGTGGGCGCGCCATGAGGCGGCCCTGCCGGCCGGTCCCGAGGAGTACCGGCGCCTCGACACCCTGCTGCACCTCGCGATCGCCGAGGCCGCCGGCATCCCCTCCCTCGTCGCGCTGGTCGCCGAGAACCGGGCCGACGTCAACGCCTGGCTCGACACCTTCCCCCTGATGCCCCGCAACATCCAGCACTCGGGAGAGCAGCACGAGCAGATCGTCTCGGCCATCCTCGCCGGACGGCCCGACGCCGCGGAGGCGGCGATGCGCGATCACCTCGCCGGCTCCGAGTCGCTGCTGCGCGGCTTCCTGGTCTGACGCCGCGCCGCCGAGCTCGGATCAGCTGCGGGCGTGCTCGTCGGCGACCGACAGCGCCTCGTCGAGAACCGCCAGACCGCGCACCAGGTCGTCCTCCTCGATCACGAGGGGAGGCGCCACATGCATGCGGTTGAAGTGCGTGAACGGCCAGACGCCGGCCTTCTTCGCCGCCGCGGCAAAGGCGCCCATGGGGGCGGCATCCGCTCCGCTCGCGTTGAACGGCACGAGCGGCTCGCGGGTCTCCTTGTCGCGCACCAGCTCCACCGCCCAGAACAGTCCGCGCCCGCGCACCTCGCCGACGCTCGGGTGGCTGTCGACCCAGTGGCGCAGGGTCGGCTCGACGATGCGCGCGCCGAGGTCGCGCACCCGCTCGAGGATGCCGTCGCGGCGGAACACCTCGAACGTCGCGACACCCGCGGCGCACGCGAGCGGGTGGCCCGAATAGGTCAGTCCGCCGGCGAAGGGCGTGGTGTCGAACGCCTTGGCGATGCGCTCCGAGATCACGACGCCGCCGAGCGGCACGTAGCCCGAGTTCACGCCCTTGGCGAAGGTGATCAGGTCGGGGCGCCCGTCGTACGCGTCGATCCCGAACCATTCCCCCAGGCGCCCGAAGCCGACCATGACCTCGTCGGCGATGTAGACGATGCCGTACCGGTCGCACAGCTCGCGCACTCCGGGCAGGTATCCGGGCGGCGGCACGAGCACGCCGTTCGTGCCGACGACGGTCTCGATGATGATCGCGGCGATGGTCTGCGGTCCTTCGAGCTGGATCGTCTGCTCGAGGTGGGCGAGTGCGCGTTCGGACTCCTGCTCGGGAGTCTCGGCGTGGAACGGGGAGCGGTAGAGGTAGGGGCCGAAGAAGCGCACGGCTCCCGAGTCGGGCGTGCCGTTCGCCCAGCGGCGGGGGTCGCCCGTCAGAGAGATCGCGGTCGCGGTGGACCCGTGATAGCTGCGGTACATCGAGAGCACCTTGTGGCGACCGGTCGACTGACGCGCCATGCGCACCGCGTACTCGTTGGCCTCGGCGCCGCCGTTCGTGAAGAAGACCTTCTCGAACCCCTCGGGCGCGACCTCGACGATGAGCCGGGCGAGCTCGCCCCGCACGTCGTTGGCCATCGCGGGCTGGATCGTCGAGAGACGTCCGGCCTGCTGCTGGATCGCTGCGACCAGATCGGGATGCTGGTGCCCGAGGTTCAGGTTCACCAGCTGGCTCGAGAAGTCGAGGTAGGCGTTGCCGGCGTAGTCCCAGAACGTCGAGCCCTCGCCCGCCGCGACGGGCAGCGGATCGATCAGGCCCTGCGCGCTCCAGGAGTGGAAGACGTGGCCGCGGTCATCCGCTCTCACCTGCGCCTCGGCCTCGGGCGCCGGCAGGGAGTGCGATGCGCCATGGCGATCGGTGTAGTTCGTCATCGTGGTCGCTCCGGTCAGTGGTTGCTCGGGAAGCCCAGGTCGATCTGCGAGGGCGTGTGGTCGGGCCAGCGGGTGGTGACCACCTTCGACCGAGTGTAGAAGTGCACCGACTCGGGGCCGTAGATGTGCGAGTCGCCGAACAGCGAGTCCTTCCATCCGCCGAACGAGTACGCGCCGATCGGCACGGGGATCGGCACGTTGACGCCGACCATGCCGACCTCGATGTCGAACTCGTACTGACGGGCGGTGCCGCCGTCTCGCGTGAAGATCGCCGTGCCGTTTCCGTAGGCGTTCGCGTTGACGAGCTCGACGGCCTCGGCGTAGGTCTCGACGCGGACCACCGAGAGCACCGGACCGAAGATCTCGTCGTCGTAGACCTTCATTCCCGGAGCGACCTGGTCGATGAGACTGACCCCGAGGAAGAATCCCTCGGAATCGAACTGTTTCGTCGTGCCGTCGACGACCACCGTCGCGCCCTCGGCCGCAGCCCCCGTCACATACGCGGCGACACGGTCGCGATGCTCGCGGGTGATGAGCGGACCCATCTCGCTCGCCGCATCCGTGCCCGCACCGATCGAGAGGCCGTCGATGCGCGAGGCGATCGCGGCGACCAGGTCGTCGGCGACGTCACCCACCGCGACGAGCACCGAGACCGCCATGCAGCGCTCGCCGGCCGAGCCGTACGCAGCCGAGACGGCGGCGTCCGCCGCGGCGTCGATGTCGGCGTCCGGCATCACGACCATGTGGTTCTTCGCGCCGCCGAGTGCCTGGACGCGCTTGCCGGCATTCGCCGCCCGCTGGTAGATCGAGCGGGCGATGGGGGTCGAGCCCACGAAGCTGATCGCGTTCACGCGCGGCGACTCGAGCAGTGCGTCGACGGCCTCCTTGTCGCCGTGCACGACGTTGAGCACGCCGTCGGGAAGACCGGCTTCGCGGAAGAGCTTCGCGATCCAGACCGACGCCGACGGGTCCTTCTCGCTCGGCTTGAGCACGACCGTGTTGCCGCACGCGATGGCCGAGGCGACCATCCACAGGGGCACCATCACGGGGAAGTTGAACGGCGTGATCGCGGCGACGACGCCGACCGGCTGCTTGACCGAGTGCACGTCGACCCCGCGGGAGACCTGCTCGCTGCGCTCGCCCTTCAGCAGATGCACGAGACCGGCGGCGAACTCGACGTTCTCGATGCCGCGTGAGACCTCGCCCGCGGCATCCGAGAGCACCTTGCCGTGCTCTGAGGTGACGATCGCCGCGAGCTCGGGGGTGCGCTCCTTGAGCAGCTGGCGCAGACGGAAGAACACATCGGCGCGCTTGATGAGGCTGGTCTCGCGCCACGCGGGTGCCGCGGCTGCGGCGGCGGCGATCGCGGAGTCGACCTCGGCGGTCGACGCGAAGGCGACCTGCTTCGACACCTGACCGGTGGCGGGGTCGAAGACCTGGCCGGTGCGAGCCGCCTCGGCGGTCTCCACTCCGTTGATGACGTGACGGACGATGTCCACGGGACTCCTTTGGGGTGTGAGGTCCGTATCGAACACTCTGACCGAGGGGCGATACGCTGGCTTTCTCCAATGATCACAGAGAGCGAGGAGCATCTGCGGTGTCAGAACGTAGCGAGATCGTCCGCGATCGGACAGTTCGTCCGACGGGTGCCGTCTTCCTGACGGTGGCTGATGTGCTCGCAGAGGCTGCGGTGCAGCAGGGCGAACCCGACGTGATCGTCGGCGGTGCCGCACTCGAGGCCGCCGTGCGCTGGGTGCATGTCTCCGACAGTGTCGGGGTCGCCAGGCTGCTCGACGGCGGTGAGCTGCTGCTGACCACAGGGGCGGGGTGGCCGGTCGACGACGCCGAGCTGCGGGACTTCGCGTCGAGCCTGCATCGGGCGGGCATCGCCGGCATCGTGTTCGAGCTGAAGACCGCCCGGCAGGCGGTGCCTCAGCCGGTCGTCGATGTCTGCGCCACGGTGGGGCTGGCCCTCATCGCCCTCACGCACGAGGTCAAGTTCGTCGCCGTGACCGAGGCCGTGCACCATGCGCTGATCGCTGCGCAGACGCAGGCGCTGCGCGAAAGGCAGCGACTGCATGAACTCTTCACCGCGCTGAGCCTGCAGGGGGCCCCCGCCGACGTCGTGGTCTCCGAGACCGCTCGAGCACTCGGAGCCCCGGTCGTGCTCGAGAACCTCGCGCGCGAGGTGATCGCGACTGAGGGGCTCGGGATGCCGATCGCCGAGGTGCTGGAGAATCGTGGCACTGCCGAGACGGTGCCCGTGCAGGCGCGGGGGGCACGCTGGGGCACTCTCCTCGTGCTGCCGGGCCCTGCGCATCCCGCGGGTCGGGTCACGGTGCTCGAGCAGGGCGCGACGGCTCTCGCCTTCGGATGCATCGCCGACGGCGGCGACGCCGAATGGTCGCTGCTCGCTCAGCGTGGGGTCATCGACGATCTGCTCGGCGCGCGCTTCGCGAAGGCCGACGACATCGACGCCCGGCTGCGCGCCGGAGGGTTCGCGCTCCGAGGCCGCCGCTGCCACGGGATCGTGGCACGCGGCAACGGCTCGATCAGCGAGCTCGCCTACCGTGCGCGACAGGCCGGATTCGCCGTGATGGTCGCCCGCGTCGACCGAGACGACGTGGCGCTGCTGTCGGTACCCGCATCCGCCGGGCTGTCCGACGAGGTTCTGCTGCGCATCGCCGGTCCCGACCGTGCCGTCTTCGTGGGACCGGTCGCCGACGACGTGATCGGTCTGCTCGGCTCCCTGCGTGCGGCGCGCGACCTGGCCGACAGCGATCGGGCCGATGCGGGTGCCCGTGTGCGCCGCGTCGACGATCGCCCGCTCGAGCGGCTCGTCGCCACGCTGCGTGACGACCACCGACTGCACGAGCACAGCGAGCGGATGCTGGCGCCTGTCGTGGCGTACGATCGCGAGCGCCGCGGTGACCTGCTCGACGTGCTGGCCGCCCTCGTCGCCCACCCCGGCAACCGCTCCGCGGCGGCTGCGGCGAGTCACCTGTCGCGATCGGTCTTCTACCAGCGGCTCACTCTGATCGGTGATCTGCTGGGCGCCGACCTCGACGACGGCGAGACGATCGCGGCGCTCCACCTGGCTCTTCTGGCGCGCCGCCGCACCTCACGGCCGGCCTGACGCCCCCGGCCTGACGCCACCGGCCCCGTCTGTTCCGGGGGCCGACACGCCAGATGTCGATCCGATCCCGCAGGTTCGGCCGCTATGTGGCGTGTCGGCCCCCGGACTGCAGGGCCGACGCCACCAGGTCTAGAGAACCGACTGGGCCTCCGAGAGCACGCCGCGAAGGATCTGCGCGATCTCACGGAATTCGGCCGGGCCGATCGTCAGCGGCGGAGCCAACTGGATCACGGGATCTCCGCGGTCGTCGGCACGGCAGTAGAGCCCGGCCTCAAACAGGGCGGGGGAGAGGAAGCCCCGCAGCAGCCGCTCGGACTCGTCGTCGTCGAACGTCTCCCTGGTGCCCTTGTCCTTCACCAGCTCGATGCCGAAGAAGTACCCGTCGCCGCGCACGTCGCCGACGATGGGCAGGTCGAGCAGGGTCTCGAGCTCGGCACGGAAGAGCGGGGAGTTCTCGCGCACGTGCGCGTTCAGGCCCTCCTCGTCGAAGATCGCGAGGTTCTCCAGAGCCACGGCGGCAGATACGGGGTGGCCTCCGAAGGTGTAGCCGTGCGGGAACGACACATCGCCCGTCGAGAACGGCTCGTAGATCCGGTCGCTGATCACCGTGGCGCCGATCGGGGAGTACCCGCTCGTCATGCCCTTGGCGCACGTGATCATGTCGGGCACATAGCCCAGGCCCGTGCACGCGAAGGTGTGGCCGAGGCGTCCGAACGCGCAGATGACCTCGTCGGAGACCAGGAGAACGTCGTGCCGGTCACAGATCTCGCGCACCCTGGCGAAGTAGCCGGGAGGGGGCGGGAAGCATCCGCCCGAGTTCTGCACCGGCTCGAGGAAGACGGCGGCGACGGTGTCGGCGCCCTCGAACAGGATCATCTCCTCGATGCGGTCGGCGGCCCAGCGGCCGAAGGCCTCGAGATCGTCGCTCGGGCCGCCCATCTCGGCCGCCCGGTAGAAGTTGGTGTTCGGCACGCGGAAACCGCCGGGGGTCACGGGTTCGAACATCGACTTCATCGCCGGGATGCCGGTGATCGCGAGCGCGCCCTGCGGGGTGCCGTGGTACGCGACCGATCGCGAGATCACCTTGTGCTTGGTGGGCTTGCCCATCAGCTTCCAGTAGTGCTTCGCGAGCTTGAACGCCGTCTCGACCGCCTCGCCGCCGCCGGTCGAGAAGAACACGCGGTTGAGGTCGCCCGGCGCCTCGTCGGCCAGTCGGTCGGCGAGTTCGATGGCCGCGGGGTGCGCGTACGACCAGAGCGGGAAGAAGGAGAGCTCGGATGCCTGCGCCGCCGCGGCCTCCGCCAGACGGCGTCGCCCGTGGCCCGCGTTCACCACGAACAGGCCCGCGAGCCCGTCGAAGTACTCCTTGCCCTTCGAGTCCCAGATGCGGTGCCCGTCGCCCTTGACGATGATCGGCACTCCGCTCTTCTCCATCGTCGACTGACGGGTGAAGTGCATCCAGAGATGATCCTTGGCCATGGCCTGGAGTTCGGCCTCGGACGGAGTCGTGCGGTGCGTGCTCATCTGGTCCCCCAGTTGTAGAGCTGCTTCTGCAGCTTGGCGTAGATGAAGGTCTCGGTCGACAGCACTCCGTCGATCGGGCGGATGTGGTCGTTGATCATCGCGAGGAGGTCCTCGTCGTCCTCGCACACGACCTCGGCGAGGATGTCGAAGGAGCCGACCGTGATGACGACGTAGTCGATGGCGGCGATCTCGGCGATCTGCTCCGCGACGACGCGGGTGTCGCCGGAGACGCGGATGCCGATCATGGCCTGACGCGGGAAGCCCAGCTGCATCGGGTCGGTGACGGCCACGATCTGCATCACCCCGGACTCGGTCAGGCGCTGCACGCGCTGGCGCACCGCCGCCTCGCTCAGGCCGACCTCGCGGCCGATGTCGGAGTACGAGCGCCGCCCGTCCTCCTGGAGCAGCTCGATGATCGTCTTCGCGACGCCATCCAGCGGAGGGTGTTTCTTCGAGTGCGGCATGATGCGATCTTCGCACTCGAGGCCGCGCTCTTCAACTGATTCCGCAGAGCAAATGGCTTCTCGGTCGTGAAACCGGAAGCTCAGCTCTCCAGCGGACCCAGCCAGGCGCTCGCGGCGGTCGCGTGCGCGGATTCGGGGTCGGAGGGGTGGAAGGCTCCCGCCAGGACGTCGCGGTAGAGCCGCGAGAGCTCGTTCGCGGAGAAGTACGACCCGCCGCCCGCGACGAGCATGGCCTGGTCGACGACGTGCTTCGCCATGGTGATCGCGCGATGCTTGACCCCGGACAGCAGGACGAACCAGCGGGCGCCGTTGTCGACGCGCTCGTCGACGTCGCGGGCGAGCGCGGCGATCTGAGGGGGGAGCGCGTCGTAAGCGAGTCCCATGTCGGCGATGCGCCAGCGGATGTCGGGGTCCTGACTGTATGCCGCACCCGTCTTCTTGGACCGGCGCGACGAGGCGGTGCGCACGGCGAGATCGAGCGCGCGACGCGCGATGCCGGTGTACACCGAGGCGAGCAGGATCTCGAACACCGAGAAGATGCCGAACACGATGGGGTCGGGTGTGGGTCCGGCATCGATGCGGCGGACGACGTGCGCGGCATCCGCGACGGCACCGCTCAGGCGGGTCGTCCGGCTCTGCGTCGCGCGCATGCCGAGGGTGTCCCAGTCGTCGCTCGTCGTGATCGCGTCGGTGCGCTCGACGAACGCGAACACCAGCTTCGGGGCATCGGGGCTCGTCGTGTCGAGGCCGTGCAGTCCGAGCTTCGTCCAGACCGGCGCGAGCGAGGTGAAGATCTTCGTGCCGGTGAAGGCGTAGCCGCCGTCCCTCGTCGGCACCGCCTCGGTGTCGCTGCCGAAGAGCACGAGGTCGTTGCCCGCTTCGCTGATGCCGAAGGCGAACACCTCGCCGGCGACGGCGCCGTCCTGCACGAACTCCAAACCGGGGACGCCCCGGTCGGAGAACACCTTGGCGACCCCGGTCCAGACGAGGTGCATGTTGATCGCGAGCGCCGTCGCCGGCGCCGCCGTGGCGAGGCGCTGCTGCAGTATCGCCGCCTGAGCCAGGCTCAGCCCCGCGCCGCCGCGCTCGGCGGGAACGAGGATCGACAGGTATCCCGCGGCGCGCAGCTCCTCGAGATCCTGCTCGGGGAAGGTGTTGTCGCGGTCATGGATCGGCGCCCGCTCGCGGATCCGCTCGAGCAGGTCGTCCGGCAGGTGCAGGGTCGGGTCGAACGGGTTCACGAGAGAGCCTCCTCGAGCTGGCGGAGCGTCTCCTCCGGTCTGTCGCGGTGCAGGGAGTGCCCGGCACCCGCGACCACCGACATGGTGATGAGCGGATTGGCGTCGAGCACGGCGACCGCGACGTCTCCGGTGAAGATGCTGTAGACGGCGGGGTCCGCGCCGATCACGTGCGTGGGCACCGTGAGTCGCGCGGCGTCGGCCGTGACATCCCAGGGCGTGTTCTGCACGCTCGTCTGCTCGACGGCCCACGCGCTCGCTCGACGCACCGCGTCGACCTTGAGCTCGGCGTCCTGCGGATGCCACTGCGGATGCTCCTGCCGCACCAGCTCGACCCTGTTGTCGGCGAAGGCGCGCTCCTGGCTCCGGCGCACGATGGCGGCATCCCGTCCGTCGATGAGGATCGCCGGATCCCACAGCACGAGTCTGCGGGTCCAGGCGGGGGCGGATGCCGCGGCGACCGTGCTCGCGGCACCGCCGAGGGAGTGGCCGACCACCGCATCCCAGGAGCCGCCGTCGTCGGGGAGCGTCGCGGCGAGGTCCGCCGCGTACGCCGCGACGGAGTAGTCGAGAGCTCGCGGTGCATCGCCGTGGCCGCGCAGGTCGATCGCCGTCGCATGCCATCCGCTCTCGGCGAGCGCGGCGCCCACCCGCCACATGAGAGCGCCGGACGAGCCCAGTCCGTGCACGAGGAGGATGCGGCGATCCGATGCGGGATCGCCCCAGCTGATGCGGGGGAGGGTGAGCGGTGCGGCCATGCCCTCAGCCTACGACCGGGATACCGCGCGGCGGCGGGTCAGGACGGCGTGACCGCGACCGGCTCGGTGTCGGGGTGCGGGCTCGCGTCCCGACCGCGCAGATCGGGGAAGGACCTGACGAACACGATGGAGACGGCCAGCCCTGTCGCAGCGAACAGCGTGGCCGCGAGATACGCGCCACGGGGGTCAGTCGCGTCGACGAGGAACCCGGCCACGGCCGAGCCCGCCGCGGCGCCGATGAGCTGCCCGGTGCCCGCCCAGCCGAACGCCTCGGCGGTCTCGCTGAACTTCACGCTCGCAGTGGTGATCGCGAACAGCACGGCGAGTGCCGGGGCGATGCCGATTCCGGCGAGCACCAGGGTGCCGCCCAGCCAGAACACGTCGAGCGAGACCATCGTCAGTGCGAGGCCGACCGTGACGATCGCGAGGCGGCGTGCCATCGCCCACGGCCCGATCGGGATGTGCCCGAACGAGAGTCCGCCGGCGAGGCTGCCGACCGAGAAGACGGCGAGCACGAGCCCCGCGGCGAGGCTGCCGTGCTCGAAGGTCGCGACGACCCCGACCTCGACCGCCGAGCAGGCGCCGATCAGGAGGAAGCCGATCACCGTCGCGAGGAGCACCGGCGGCTTCAGCACGACCTTGCCGAAGGCGTTGCGACTGCGCGGGATGCGCACGCGGCCGACTTCGGGGGAGAGGATGAACCAGGCTCCGCCGCCCACGAGCACGACCACGACGAGGAGCAGTCCCTCCGAGGTGCCGACCTGCGTCGAGACCAGGGTGATCACGACCGGGGCGAGGACCCAGATGATCTCCTGCAGCGAGGCGTCGAGGGAGAACAGCGGGGTGAGCTGCTTGGCGTTCACGAGCTTCGGGTAGATGGTGCGCACCGCAGACTGCACCGGTGGCGTCGAGAGACCGGTGATCATGCCGAGCACCATGTAGCCGGGGACGTTCAGAGGGAGGAGCGCGAGGCCCAGCACCGCGATCGCACAGACGGTGAGGGTGAGGGTGAGCACGCGGCGCATCCCCCACACGCCCATCCACCTGCTGGTGATGGGCCCGGCGACGGCCTGTCCCACGCTGGTGGCGGCGAGCACGAGGCCGGCGGATCCGTAGGAGCCCGTCTGCTGCTCGACGTGCAGGAGGATCGCGAGCGATGTCATGCCGTTCGGGAACCGCGCGGTCAGCTGTGCAGCGATCATGCGCGCCACTCCGGGCGTGCGAAGAAGGTCCCAATATCCCGCCACGGGTCAACGTTACCGGGCGCGACGGACGGTCGGCGAAGCGGCTCCTCGCCGACACGCCGCGACACGCCGAGACGACGATTCCACAGAAACTCGGATGTCCGAGGCCCCTCGTAACCTGCCCCCTGTGGATAGATCTCTCACAGGTGCTTCCCAGCCGCGATTTCATGCGGTTCGGCGACGTCGTCGGAGGGGCCGCGCCTGTGGAAGAAACGGTGGAGAACCTGTGTTGTATCAGTGGAGAGCGGTGGAAAACTACACGGATGTAACTACTACCCCTAGTGGTCACTCTGAATGTCCGTACCTATATGTAGTATTGAGATCCCGGTGAGGGTCTGCCGGAAAAACACCCGATCAAGAACCGGGCCAGAGATTTGAGGGGAAGCGAAAAGATGTCGATCACGGTCTACACGAAGCCGTCCTGCGTTCAGTGCAACGCCACCTACCGGGCGCTCGACGCCAAGGGCATCGAGTACGAGATCCTCGACCTGTCGGAGGATCCGGCAGCTCTCGAGCAGGTCAAGTCGCTCGGCTACATGCAGGCACCCGTCGTCGTCACCGACGAGGGTCACTGGTCGGGCTTCCGCCCCGACAAGATCGACGAGCTCGCCTCGCGTCTGGCCTGATCCGCCATGAGCGCCGTCGCGACCGCTGCGCCGCTCCTGGTCTACTTCTCGAGCGCGTCGGGCAACACCGCCCGCTTCGTCGAGAAGCTCGGGCTCCCGGCCCGCCGCATCCCCCTTCTCCGGCAGCAGGAAGATCTCGTCGTCGACGAGCCCTTCGTGCTGATCACTCCCACCTACGGCGGGGGTGAGGGACGCGGCGTCGAGCGAGGTGCCGTGCCCAAACAGGTGATCCGGTTCCTCAACGACGAGCGCAACCGGCGCCACATCCGCGGAGTGATCTCTGCGGGCAACACCAACTTCGGCGAGTCGTTCTGTCTCGCCGGGGACATCATCAGCCGCAAGTGCCACGTGCCTCACTTGTATCGGCTGGAGATCTTCGGCACACAAGATGACGTGGATCGCGTGAGCGACGGATTGGAACATCAGTGGACAGCACAGTTGACGAGCAGGCAGTGACCGAGACGGTCGCCTTCAAGATGAACCCCAGCTACGAGGGGCTCGACTATCACGCGCTCAACGCGATGCTGAACCTGTACGACGCGAACGGCAAGATCCAGTTCGACGCCGACAAGCGGGCTGCGCGCGAGTACTTCCTGCAGCACGTCAATCAGAACACCGTGTTCTTCCACTCCCTCAAGGAGCGTCTCGACTACCTGGTCGAGAAGGAGTATTACGAGCCGGCCGTCATCGAGCAGTACTCGATGGAGTTCATCCAGAAGCTCAACGATCTCGCCTACGGCAAGAAGTTCCGCTTCGAGACCTTCCTCGGCGCCTTCAAGTACTACACGAGCTACACGCTCAAGACGTTCGACGGCAAGCGCTACCTCGAGCGCTTCGAGGATCGCGTCGTGATGACGGCCCTCGGTCTCGCCGGCGGCGACGAGAAGCTCGCGGTCGACCTCGTCGAGGAGATCATCTCCGGCCGCTTCCAGCCCGCGACCCCGACGTTCCTCAACTCGGGCAAGGCACAGCGCGGCGAGCTCGTCAGCTGCTTCCTGCTGCGCATCGAAGACAACATGGAGTCGATCGCCCGCGGCATCAACTCCGCCCTCCAGCTCTCGAAGCGCGGCGGCGGCGTGGCACTGCTGCTCTCGAACATCCGCGAGGCCGGCGCGCCGATCAAGCAGATCGAGAACCAGTCCTCGGGCATCATCCCCGTGATGAAGCTGCTCGAAGACAGCTTCAGCTACGCCAACCAGCTCGGTGCCCGTCAGGGCGCCGGTGCGGTGTACCTCAACGCGCACCACCCCGACATCATGCGCTTCCTCGACACGAAGCGCGAGAACGCCGACGAGAAGATCCGCATCAAGACGCTGTCGCTCGGCGTCGTCGTCCCGGACATCACGTTCGAGCTCGCCAAGAACGGCGAGGACATGTACCTCTTCTCGCCGTACGACGTCGAGAAGGTCTACGGCGTTCCCTTCGGCGACATCTCGGTGACCGAGAAGTACCGCGAGATGGTCGACGACCCTCGTATCAAGAAGACGAAGATCAACGCGCGTGAGTTCTTCCAGACGATCGCCGAGATCCAGTTCGAGTCGGGCTACCCGTACATCATGTTCGAGGACACGGTGAACAAGGCGAACCCGATCAAGGGCCGCATCAACATGTCCAACCTCTGCAGCGAGATCCTGCAGGTGAACACGCCGACCACGTACAACGACGACCTGTCGTACGACCAGATCGGCAAGGACATCTCCTGCAACCTGGGCTCGATGAACATCGCGCTGTCGATGGATGCCGACGACCTCGGCCAGACCGTCGAGACCGCGATCCGTGCGCTGAGCGCGGTCAGCGACCAGAGCCACATCCGCTCGGTCCGCTCGATCGAAGACGGCAACGACCGCTCGCACGCGATCGGTCTGGGGCAGATGAACCTGCACGGCTACCTCGCTCGCGAGCACGTCTACTACGGCTCCGAAGAGGGCATCGACTTCACGAACATCTACTTCTACACGGTGCTGTTCCACGCGCTGCGCGCCTCGAACAACCTCGCCATCGAGCGCAAGCAGGCCTTCGACGGCTTCGAGGACTCGACCTACGCGTCGGGGGAGTTCTTCGACAAGTACATCGATCGCGCCTGGGTTCCCGAGACCGACAAGGTCAAGGAGCTCTTCGCCGGCAAGCACATCCCGACGCAGGCCGACTGGGTGGCGCTGAAGTCGTCGATCCAGGAGCACGGCATCTACAACCAGAACCTGCAGGCGGTGCCGCCGACCGGCTCGATCTCGTACATCAACAACTCCACGTCGTCGATCCACCCGATCGCGTCGAAGATCGAGATCCGCAAGGAAGGCAAGCTCGGTCGCGTCTACTACCCGGCCGCGTTCATGACGAACGACAACCTGGAGTACTACCAGGACGCGTACGAGATCGGCTACGAGAAGGTCATCGACACGTACGCCGCGGCCACGCAGCACGTCGACCAGGGCCTGTCGCTGACGCTGTTCTTCAAGGACACCGCCACGACGCGTGACATCAACAAGGCGCAGATCTACGCATGGCGCAAGGGCATCAAGACGATCTACTACATCCGTCTGCGTCAGATGGCGCTCGAGGGCACCGACATGACCGAGTGCGTCTCGTGCATGCTCTGATCGCCCCCTGAACACGAGAAACGACGAGGACATGACCCCCCACCCCCCGATCAAGCTGGTCGACAGCGTGCAGGCGATCAACTGGAACCGCATCATCGACGACAAGGACCTCGAGGTCTGGAACCGTCTGGTGAACAACTTCTGGCTGCCCGAGAAGGTGCCGCTGTCGAACGACATCCAGTCTTGGAACACGCTGACCCCCGACGAGCAGCTGCTCACGATGCGCGTGTTCACCGGCCTCACGCTGCTCGACACGATCCAGGGAACCGTCGGTGCCGTCTCGCTGATCCCCGATGCGATCACCCCGCATGAGGAGGCCGTGTACACCAACATCGCCTTCATGGAATCGGTGCACGCGAAGAGCTACTCCTCGATCTTCTCGACGCTCGCGTCGACCAAGGAGATCGATGAGGCGTTCCGCTGGTCGACCGAGAATCCGAACCTTCAGAAGAAGGCTCAGATCATCATGGACTACTACCAGGGCGACGATCCGCTCAAGCGCAAGATCGCCTCGACGCTGCTCGAGTCGTTCCTGTTCTACTCGGGCTTCTACCTGCCGATCTACTGGTCGTCGAAGGCGAAGCTGACGAACACGGCCGACCTGATCCGTCTCATCATCCGCGATGAGGCCGTGCACGGGTACTACATCGGGTACAAGTTCCAGAAGGGTCTCGAGAACGAGACCGAGGAGCGCCGTCAGGAGCTGAAGGACTACACCTTCAACCTGCTGTTCGAGCTCTACGACAACGAGGTGCAGTACACGCAAGACCTCTACGACGGCGTCGGTCTGACCGAAGACGTCAAGAAGTTCCTGCACTACAACGCCAACAAGGCGCTGATGAACCTCGGCTACGAGGCGATGTTCCCCTCGACCGTGACGAACGTGAACCCGGCGATCCTGTCGGCGCTCTCGCCGAACGCCGACGAGAACCACGACTTCTTCAGCGGTTCGGGCTCGTCCTACGTCATCGGCAAGGCCGAGGCCACGGAAGACGACGACTGGGACTTCTGAGTCCCTGTAGATCCGCAACCTACTTGGCACAGAACCAATGGAACTGGCACAGCGTCAAGCAAGGTGGCACCGCGTCAATCTAGTTGGCACGACCGGTGCCTAGAACATCACGGCTACGGCCCAACGAACTGGTCTCACCGTGGCCTCACGGTGAGACCAGTGACCCGGCAGGGAGCGTTGCCGCAGCGTTCGCCAGGTCACTCGAGTCGGCAATCGAGGGGCAGAGTGTTCGCTCGGTAGCAACGCATTGCGGCGTGAATCATCAGACGCTGCGATCGATACTGGCCGGCGAAGTGTGGCCAGACATGCGCTCCATCGCCCTCCTCGAGTTCGGCCTGGAGAGGTCGCTCTGGCCAGGGCTGCCGTGAACTTCATTGAGGCTCCCGTTGGCAGATCTGACCAGACGCCTCTCATCCAGTTACGGATTGATCCCCGATGGAGTATCGCGATTGGCGCGTGAAACCAGAGCGCTCATCGCGTGGCACGCCGCCGTTCTTCGAGACCTAGAACTTCAATGGTTCCGTCGGCTTGCAGTCGGGTAGATTCTCCAACCGCCTCCCCTCGCCATCGGACAAGCAGATTCCAGCGAGCCGACATCTCAGCCATCTCAACCTCGTCCCCTGGGAGGTCATAGATCATAAATACGGTCGCGTCGATGTCCGCGATCCCGTCGACACGGATTTCGTAGACGTCTTCGTGGTAGCGCTTCTTCACCTCGATTGTGTCGAGGTCGAGATCAACGCGACCGACTTCCTGAACGACCGCGTGATCCGGCCCGGGAGGCGCCCAACGCGAGATATCCAAGCCGTGGAGAGCGTCGGCCACCTCGTCAACGATGTCCGAAAATGCTATGTCCAAATCGCCCAGACTGTACTCGCCTGCCTCGTACTCGCCGGGAAACTCCATGGCCGCGAGCGAGTTCACTACGACAAAGGCAGCGCCGACCTCGCGACGGCTTTCCTCCTGCAGAGATTTTCTGCGCTTGGCGAAGATTGAATCCTTCGACAAGATGGTCACGTCATTGAATGGGGGCTCGTCGACCTGGGCGAGGGCAGTCAGCCAGATTAGCGAGTCCCGGTACCCGCCACCGCTTTCGTCGAACGGCGGGACGCGGTTGATCGCCCGCTGCGTCAGCTCGATGTGATCGACGTCGGGAAGCGGCACGACTTCGATCCCGAGTGCCTCAATGCGACTGTCGAGTATCGACTCATACGCCAGCACCTCGTCGGTATAGGTCTGGAGTAGGGCGTCAGCTGCCCGCTTCGCATTGGCCGAGGACTTCCTTAACACGCTACGGATCTGACGGATCTTGTCCAGGTGATCCCTGCGAAACCCGCCGATGGCTTCTCGTCGAGCTACCTCCGGCAGAACGAGACGCAGACGCCCGGCGTTGATGGCGGATCGTGCTGCGTCCCACTTGCGCTCACGCATGAGCGGATCCTGTATCAGGATGTTCGCGTCGACGATGACAAGAATGTGGATCTCCCAACCGAAATTCCGAGCCACGACTATCTCCGGATGCCTCACAACGTAGCAGGCGCGTGAAGAAGCCGCTCAAGCGGACGCCGAGTCCGGGGAGGTGCGGTTGTGATGGATTGCATGCTGAGTCAACACCCGCGGAGCGGAGTTGCAGCGTGGCGTGATGGCTGTGCGGCGTATATGTGACGGTGCCGCTACGGTGATGAATGTCGTACGCATCGCAGGGTGCGCCGAGGAAGGGGTCCAGTGGCTGGCCAGATCATTGTCCACCCGTGGGATCCGAACGCTACTGACGCTCGCGATGAGTTCGAGTCGGTCATGGTCTTGCATCGGGCTCACCGATCTACTTTGGGTCACTTGCCCTTCGCGGCGTTCGAGGAGGCGGGGCGGCGTCAGCAATTGCTCCTTGGCAGCATTGATGGCCAGGTCTGCGGATACGTCCTCTACAGCACGCCTCGCCAGAGCACGGTCAAACTCGTACACGTGTGCGTTGGAGATAAAGCCCGCGGATCGGGCGTCGCCCGTGCCATGGTTGATTTCGCAGTTGCGCAGAATCCCGATCGCGGCCTCTTGACCGCGCACTGCCGCGTTGACTACAACATCGACGGTTTCTGGCGGTCTCTGGACATGACACCGACGGGCGAGCGTCCTGGTCGCGCCGCCAGAGGATCGACGCTAACAATCTGGGCTCGTCGTATCGGCCAGATGGACCTCCTGGAGGCAGCGATCTTCGCCTCCACCCGTCCGCTTGCGGTCATCGATACCAACGTCGTCATCGACCTTTACTCGTCGACTGACTTGAGTCGGCCAGATCGTAAGGAGTCGTTGGGGCTTACTGAGGACTGGTTGGTTGACCTCGTCGAGCTGGCGGTGTCCCCCGAGGTTGCTTTCGAGGTCAATTCGTTAGAGCCTGCCGAGGAGCGGTTGCGTGTGAGAGCTGGGATGAACGCACTCACACCGACTCGCCGCGCGAGCAATATGCGAGGCATCGCGGACGCTCTTGTCGACGGCATGCCGAAGCAGCTGGTCGCTCGCGACCCCAGCTTACGGAACGATGCACGACACCTCGCCGATGCCATCCTTGCGGGTGCTGACTACTTCGTCACTCGAGACGACACATTGCTCAAAGCCACAGGGGGCTGGGTACCCGACGCTTATGGCACTGCGGTTGTGCGCCCGGTCGAGTTCTTGCGCCGGCTCATCCCTCCAGCAGCGCCGACACCGTTCCGCTCTGGCCAGTTGGAGTCCGTCGGTCTCGAATGGACACCGGTCTCGGCTTCCACCCGCGAGCTAGAGGACCTGTTCCTCGACCGAGACACGCACGAGAAAGGCACGCAGTTCCGCAAGCAGCTGCAAGCGGCGCTCGCGCGTCCCGCGACCGTCCGGCTTGAGGTGCTCACTGATGATCAGCGCCGCGCGTGGGCACTCTTGGCTACTGAAGTCACCGACGGGACGCTCCTCGTTTCAACGCTGCGGGTGGGCGGGGGGCCTCTTGGCGCGACGATCTCCTTCCAGATGACCCGATATCTTCGCGATCTAGCGCTGTCTCAGGGGCTCTCTCGAGTTGAGATTGACGAGCCCATTATTGCCCCCGTGATGCGGGCAGCACTCGAAACGGATGGCTTTTCGGGACACCCCCTGCATGCGCTCCTTGCAGACGTTCCGGATGCAGCGGATATCGCCGATGTCCAGAGCGCGGAGGAAGTAGCGGATTACGAGCGGCGCAACTGGCCTCAGATCGTTCTCGGGAGGCCCGTCCCAGTCCGGGTGGTGCCCATTCAGCCGCGGTATGCGCGAGAACTGCTGGGGTTCAACGAAACAGTTCTTCGCACCAGAGAGCGCCGAGCGCTTGGGTTCTCCCGCGAGTTCGTCTACTTCGCCGCACCTATGATGCGAGACTGGGACGTCCCGGCGCGGGTGGTCTGGTACGTCACGAAGGATCATGGCGCGCCTGAGGCTCAAGCGGTGCGCGCGGTCGTTGCCCACTCCCGGGTCGTCGGCGCGAGCGTGATGGACGTCGACGACGCGATCGAGCGATACCGATCCTTGGGAGTGTTGAAGGAAAGGGAGATCTCAGAACAATCGAAACGAGGAAAGGTGCTTGTGCTGAGATTCGAGGACACTCACTTGCTCAGTGCGCCAGTGAGTCAACGCACTTTCTACCGCTTGCTGCGTGAGAACAATGTGACCACATCCTTGTTG
>NZ_JBEOUR010000060.1:0-21181 GCF_040302605.1 Microbacterium sp. NPDC097977 | reverse complement strand
TCCGCCGCCGTGGAGGCATCCGCGTTCACGTCGTCCGACGCATCCGCCTGCGCCGCCGCCTGCGCCGCGACCGCCGCCGAAGCGTTGGCCGTGGATGTGACGTCGGTGGATGCGGTGGTCGAGGCGTCCGTCGTCGCCGCGGCCTGCGCCGCGGACGTCGCATCGACCGTGGCCGCCGCGGAGGCATCCGACGTCGCATCGGCCAGAGCGGCAGCCACTGCCGCCGCCTGCGCCGACGGGTCGCCGTCTGCGGTCGCGTCAGCCGACGCGGATGCCGAGGCCGCCGCGTTCGTGTTGACGTCGCCCGGGTCGCCCGCGGTCACCTCGGTGGTGTCCGTGGCACTGAACGCACCCGACGTGGCCGTGAGCGTGTAGCCCGTGCCAGGAACCGTCTCGGCGGGAACGGGATAGTTCACCGTGAACGCACCGAATCCGTCGGTCGTCGCGGTCACCGGACCACCGACGTTCGCGCCACCGCCCGGTGCCGTGAGCTGCAGCGACACCGAGGAGTTCACGGGCCAACCCGTGCCGGTCACGGCGAGGTTGGTGCCCGCGGGAACCGATGCGGCCGCATCCACGACGACAGGAGCCGCCGTGACCTCGGTCGTGTCGGTCGCCGTCTGCGCACCCACGCTCGCCGTCACGGTGTAGCCCGTGCCTGCGGGGGTGCCGGCCGGAACCGGGTACTGCAGCGCGAAGCCGCCGAGCCCGCCCGTCGTCACCACCTGCGGGGTGCCGATCACCGCGCCGCCCGGCGCGGTCAGCTGCACCGTGACATCGGTGTTCGCCGGCCAGGTGGTACCGGAGACCGCGAGATTCGTTCCCGCCTCGACCGTCGCCGCAGCATCGACCGTCGCCGCGGCCGTGACCTCGGTCGTGTCGGTCGCGGTCTGACCGCCGACGGTGGCCGTCACGGTGTATCCCGTGGCCGGCGGGGTGTTCGCGGGAACCGGGTAGTCCGCCGTGAACCCTCCCGAGCCGTCGGTGGTCACCACCAGCGGACCGCCGACGTTCGTGCCCCCGCCGGGGGCGGTCAGCTGCACCGTCACATCGGTGTTCGCCGGCCAGCCGGTTCCGGTGATGGGAAGGCTCGCACCCGCCTGCACCGTGTCGGCGGCGTCGACCGCAGCCGCGGCCGTCACCTCGGTCGTGTCGGTCGCCGTCTGGGTGCCGACGGTCGCCGTGACCGTGTATCCCGGGCCGGGGACTGCCCCACCGGGGACCGGGTAGTCCAGCGTGAAGCCGCCGGTTCCGTCCGTCGTCACCGTCTCCGGGCCGCCGACGTTGCCGCCGCCCGGTGCGGTCAGCTGCACCGCGACGTCGGTGTTCGCCGGCCAGCCGGTACCCGTGAGGGGAAGGCTGGTGCCTGCCTGCACGGTGGGCGCAGCATCCACTGCCGCGGCGGCCGTGACCTCCGTCGTGTCGATCGCCGTGACCGCACCTGCGGTCGCCGTGACCGTGTACGCGGTGCCGGGAACCGCCGAAGCGGGCACGGGGTAGGCCAGTGTGAACTCGCCGGCGCCGTTCGTGGTCGCCGTCGCAGGACCGCCGACGTTCGCGCCGCCACCGGGCGCGGTCAGCTGCACCGACACCAGGGTGTTCGCGGGCCAGGTCGTTCCCGAGACCGCGAGGTTCGTTCCGGCCTGCACCGTCGCCGCGGCATCGATCGCCGCGACGGGAGCATCCGTCACCTCGGTCGTGTCGGTCGCCGTCTGGGTGCCGACGGTCGCGGTGACCGTGTAGCCGGCAGCCGCAGGAGTGCCTGCCGGTACGGGGTAGTCGAACGTGAACGAGCCGGATCCGTCGGTGGTGACCGATTCGGGACCGCCGATGTTCGCGCCCCCGCCTGGGGCCGTGAGCTGCACCGAGAGCTGCGTGTTCGCGGGCCAGTTCGTACCGGAGACGAGCAGGTCGGTGCCCGCCTGCACAGCGGGTGCCGCGTCGATCGCCGCCGCTGCGGTGACCTCGGTCGTGTCGGTCGCCGTGCTCGTGCCGTCCGTGGCGGTGACGGTGAAGCCGGCACCGGGGGTCGTCCCCACGGGGATCGGGACGGATCCCGTGAAGCCCCCCGCTCCGTCGGTCGTCAGCGTGACCGGACCTGCGACCGCGCCGCCGCCCGGGGCGGTGACCGTGACGGCCACGTCGGTGTTCGCGGGCCAGCCGGAGCCGGTCACGGGAAGGTTCGTCCCCGCCTGCACGGTGGGCGCCGCGTCGACCGTCGGGACGATTGCCGCGAGGGCGTTGGGCCCCGCCTGCGCGTGTGCGAGGACGATGGTTCCGACGCCGCCGGTTCCGAGCACATCACCCACGGTGAGGACGAACGCCTCCTGGCTGTAGATCGGACCGTTGTCCGGCTGCACGTTGCCGCGCAGCGAGACCACGCCGTTCAGAAGCCCGACCACCGGGTCGAGCGCCGTGACGATCGAGGTCACGGCGGTGGTCACCGTCGGGATGACCGTTGCGATCACACCGGTCGGTCCGAACAGGGTGGTGTTGAGCGGCCCGGTCAGCGCACCGAGGAGCGTTCCGACGGGGACGGCGACCTGCGCGCCTGCGACCTTGAGCGCGACGGTCGCCGTCGCGGTGCCCGCGACGACGCTGCCCAGCGTCTGGTTGACGACCGAGACCTGCAGGCCGGTGCCGATGTCGACGACGGGCACCGTGCAGGTCGGGCCCGTGCCGACGACGCAGGCGGCGACGTTCACGTTCAGCGTCGCGGCGTTGAGCGTCGAGGTCAGCGCGGTCTGGACGAGCGTGGGAACCGTCTCGAGGACGTTGCCCACGCGGGTGATGAGGTTGTTCAGCACCGCGGTCGAGAGCACCTCCTCGTTGACTCCGAGCCCGTTGAGACCGTGGCCGGTCGTGTCGGCGAGCAGGGCGTCGAGGTCTGCCCCGACGGCGCCCGTGCGCAGATTGACCGTGACCACGCCGTCGCCGACGGGAGTGTCGAGCACGGTGTTCAGCGCGCCGGCGACATCGGTGGTGATGGCGATGTCGATACCGCTGCCTCCGAGGATCGGCGCGAGCACCGGGTTCAGAGTCGCGAGGGCCCCGGCGAGCAGCCCGTTGGGGCCGGCCAGGGTCGCCACGGCGGTATCGACCGTCGAGGCCACGCCACCGGGACCGGTGAGCGTCGTCGCCAGACCGCCGACCGCGGGCAGCGTCAGCTGCAGGTCTCCGCCGGCGACGTTGTAGTCGCGTGCGACGACGCCGGCGCCGTCGAGGGACACCTCGGAGCTGATCGCCTCGAGCGAGATGTCGAGGTCGGCGACCGCTGCGGTGACGGTGGAGCCGAGCAGACCCTGGAGGTTCAGCGAGGCGTTCGCGGGATACGCCCCGCCGCCCGTGGTGTCGACGACACCGCTGTCGTTCACGGCACCGGTCGCGGCGCGGGAGACGCCCGCATCCGACGACTGCGAGTACTGGTTCACGGCACCGAGCTGGAGGAAGCCGCTGAGCGGCACGCTGAGGCCACCCGGGATCTCGAGGTTCAGAGCATTCAGCGCCGTCAGATCGAGCGAGCCCGTGTCGGTGTCAGGCGTCGGAACGCCGTTGTTGCTCGTCTCCACGCCGGCGAGCGAGACCACATCGTCGAGCGGCACTCCCCCGAGCAGGAGGCTCCCGCTCAGGAATCGTGAGCTCGATGCGGACTCGTCGCCAGGAGCGGCATTCGCCGCTGTGGGTATCAGTGCACTCGCCAGGATCACGGCGCCGACGGTCACGCCGGCGATGCCTCCCCCGATGGCCCTGCGTCGCCGCAAAGCCTTCCCCTCAAGAATTTCCATTCGCCTCTCCCGTGATGCAGATGTTCCGCTTCACAAGGCCCTCCCCAGGCGTCGACAGGTGTCGACCGAGCGCATGTCCAGACAGTATTGCGGGAAGTCTCGGGTTAAGTCCAGGAATCGTCCAGTGAATGTTCGGTTGGCGTCATATTGGGAGACGTTCATACGCGTCTTACGAGAACCGCTCCACAGGTTGTCCTCCAGGCGCGACGCTCGAAGACGAATCGCCACGGGCGAGAGAGACCCCGCCGGCATGCGAAACCGCCCCGCAGGTCAAACCTGCGGGGCGGTTGTCGGGTGTCGCCGGACGGTGCCGGCGACAGAGCGGAGCGCTCGTCAGAGGGTGAGACCGTGACCGAATCGGAAGAGCGGGTCGGCGGTGTCGAACGGCACATCGGGACGCGACTGCTCGACCGCCGACATCGAGCGCGGGAGGTCGAAGGGCAAGGCACCGCGCGCAGGCGCGACCCCGCTCAGGACATCGAGAAGCGCGGCTCCGGACGCCCCCCAGTTCACCGTGACCGCGGCCGCGGCGTCGACGATCGGCTGCAGGATCGGGGGACGATCCGCGAGCACGTCCACGACGGTAGGCACGGCGGTGGCGATCTCGACCACGTGAGCGACGACCTCCTCCGCGAACTCGAGAGACCCGGCGTGGAAGAAGTTCTCGAACGTGGTCGCTCGCTGCTCGAACGGGGCCTGCAGCCGGAGGATCGCGAGATCCGCCTCCGCGGGACTCGCCACGACCTCGCCGTAGGCAGCCGCGACCTCGGCCTCGATGCCCTCGACGTACAGCCGCAGTCCGGCCGCGAACGGCAGAGCGCCCCGGTTCGTGAGCACTGTCACCGACGCCCGCTGGGCGGCCTCTCCTGCCGCGCGGAACTCGGCTCGCCCCACGACCTCGTCGGCCGCATCCTCATCGACGAACGGGTCCTCGAAGAGACCGAGCTCGAACTTCTCGCGGAGGATCCGTCGGGCCGAGACGTCCAGCCGCTCCTCGGTCACCGAACCGTCGGCGACGAGCTCGAGCAGCAGTTCAGGGCAGTCCTCGCCACCGAACTGGTCGACGCCCGCGTCGATCACCTTGCGCATCCGCTCCCGCGGCGTCAGGTCCTCGACCCCCCACGCCCTGGCAGGGAACGGCTGGCCGAAGATCTCTGCGTCGTTGATCAGCCCCCAGTCGGTGCACACCAGGCCGTCGAAGCCGAACCGCTCGCGGAGCAGTCCCGTGATCACCGACCTGTTGAAACCGAATCCGACCTCCTCGAACTCGGTGCCGACGGGCATGCCGTAGTAGGGCATCATCTGCCGCGTACCGGCCGCGAGGGCATCCTCGAACGGCTTCAGGTGCAGCTCGAACCGACCACCCGGATAGACCTGCTCCCGGCCGTACGGGAAGTGCGGATCCTCTCCGTCCTTCTGCGGTCCCCCACCCGGGAAGTGCTTCGTCATGGTCGACACGGATCCCGGTCCGAAGGACTCGCCCTGGAAGCCTCGGATATATGCCGCGCCGAGAATACCGGCCAGCTCGGCGTCCTCTCCGAAGGTCGCGGTCTGCCGCGCCCAGCGAGGCTCGGTCGCGAGGTCCACCTGCGGGTGCAGGGCGACACGGAGTCCGACAGCCGTATATTCCTGTCGAGCGATATCAGCGAATCGCTGCACCAGATCGGGGTCTCTGGTCGCCGCGAGCCCGAGTGTCTCCGGCCACTGCGAGAAGGGACCGGCGAGGATCGAGGCACCGGGGTTCTCGCTGAACGAGTGCCGAGGATCGGTCGACAGCGTCACCGGGATCCCGAGCCGGGTGCTCGCGGCGAGCCGCTGCAGGGCGTTCTGCCACGCGGCGATCTCCCTGCCGGTCGGTGCCGCACCCAGCAGGTTGAAGTGGGTCATGTTCTTGACGTGCACGAACTCGCGTGCGCTCGGGGTCGCGAAGACGGGGTTCGTCTCGTCGAGATCGCCGATGGCGATCATGGTGTGGAAGAAGAGGCCCGCCTTCTCCTCGACCGCCATCTCGTCGAGGAGGAGCTGCACCCGCTCGTCGACCGGAAGACTCGCGTCGAGCCAGGGGCGAGCGGTGATCGCATCGGCCGCGGTCATGGTCACTTGACTCCCTTGATGCGGTAGACGAGCACGGCGCCGGCCAGCGCGACGAGCGCGCCGAACAGGTACCAGGTGGTGTATCCGCCGAGCGGGGTGGCGGCCCCGAGCGCGATGATGCTCGGGGCGATCGCGGGTGCGATCGACTGGGGCAGGGCGTTGGCGATGTTGAGCACGCCGAGGTCCTTGGCCACGTCGTCGGGGTTGGGAAGCACCTCGGTCGCGAGAGCGAGGTCGACCGACAGGAACGAGCCGGCGCCCAGACCGATGATGGCCTGCGCGACGATCACCACGGCGATCGTGGGGGCGACGGCGAGGATCACGAGGCCGACGACCATGATCAGTCCGGCGACCGCGACGAAGGGGCGGCGCTTGCCGATCCTGTCGGAGAGGAAGCCACCGAGCGGCGCGGAGACGGCCATCGCCGCCATCGAGGCCAGATTGGCGATCAGGATCGTGCTCACGGCGCCCTGCTCGTCGAGGGCGAACTTGGTCACCAGGTAGAGCGGGAGGAAGGTCGCGATGCCGGCGTAGCCGAACATCACGAAGAACTTGGTCAGCCAGGTCCAGCCGAAGTCGGGGTGCTTGCGGGGGTTGAAGACGAAGGAGCCGAAGAACGTGCCGATCGTGAAGGGGGTCGCGGGCTTCTCGGTGAGGCGGCGGTCCTTGAGCGTGAGCACGAAGACGACGACGAGGATCAGCGCGATGACGGCGGGCACGACGAATCGCTCGAAGTCACCGGGGAGGAAGTTGACGATGAAGCTGCCGGCGAGGATGCCGATGGGCGTCGTGATGCCGACGATTCCCGAGACCTTGCCACGGCTGGAGACGGGGACCTGGTCGGGCAGGGTGGCGTTCGCCGCGGCGAGGACCGCGTTCATGGATGCCTGCACGAGGCACCACGCGAGCATGACGACGAGCACCGACGTCGCGGCGCCGATGATCACGAAGCCGCCGAGGCCCACGATCGCCCCGCCGAGGATCCACGGTCGCCGCATACCCCACCGGGAGGTGGTGCGATCCGACAGTCGGCCGACGAGCGGGTTCGCGATGAGGGCGAAGGCGGCGCCGACTCCCATCACGAGTCCGAGGCTGCCCTCGGTGTTCACCGGGTCGAGGCGCTGGATCTTGAAGGCCATCGACACCATGACGGGAGTGAGGAGCGCCAGGTACACGCCGAAGTTCACGGCGGCGAGTCCGGGGGTGTAGCCGCGCGGTGTCTTGCGCGGGGTGGTTCCGGGCAGTTTCACACCGGTGGTTCCGGCGGCAGCCGCGGTGGCGGCCGATGACAGCTCTGTCACGGGGGGTCCTTTCGGGCACGGGTTCGCCGGTCGTCCACGACTCGGCTCGAGCACGACGATACACGAATCTCGACCGATTGGTAAGTGAATGTCGACCGAGTGGTAATGAGAGAGAATGGTGGGAAGGGGGCGGCGATGACGACAGAAGCCATGACGGGCTCGCGCCAGGCGCGCACCGCCGCGACCAGGACGCGGATCGTCGACGCGGCGCGCGCTCTCTTCGTCGCCCACGGGTATCGCTCGACCTCGCTGCGGGACATCGCCGCGGCCGCCTCGGTCAGCCACCCCGGACTCCTCGGTCATTTCGCGTCGAAGGACGACCTGCTCGCCGAGGTCGTGGCCTGTTTCGAATCCGACAACGAAAGGTCCTTCGACCTCCTCGTCGCCGCCGCCGAGTCCGGCGAGCTGATCTTCGCCGACGTCGCGCGTCGCAACGCCGGCACACCCGGCTACCTCGAGCTCTTCGCCGCACTCACCGGCGAAGCGTCAGCCCCCGAGCATCCCGCACACGAGCGGATGCGAGACCGCTACGAGAGGCTGCGCGGGCTCAGCACGGAGGTGATGTCCGACGCCGCCCTGCACGGGACGATCGACCCCGACCGCGCGGTGGCGGAGGAGACCACCCGGCACATGGCCGGATGGGACGGACTGCAGCTGGTCTCGCAGTATCTGCCTGCGCGCGTCGACGTCGTGCGGATGCTCGAGGAACGGGAGTCGCTGTGGGCCCTGCCCCCGGGCTGGCGCGAGCCCGATCAGCCGGCGCCGACCACGATGCCGTCCGGGCCCCTGCCTTCGTTGCAGGTGCCGCTGGTCGACAGCGACGCCGCCGGTGCACCCGGCTACGCGTCGGGACGGCGTCGCCGCACGCAGATCGTCGCCGACGCCATGCGGCTGTTCTCCCGCGGCGGGTACGGCGACACCAGCCTCAGCGACATCGCGAAGGCGGTCGGGGTGTCGAAGTCCACGCTGCTGCACCACTACCCGAGCAAAGAGCTGCTGCTGAGGGCGGTGCTCGCGGAACGCGACCGTGCGATCCAGGACGGCGCCGACGGCGCACCGCCCGAGAGAGCGAGCGACGCGCTGCGGGTCCTGCCCGAGGGGGCGACCGTGAGCGCACTCGACGAGCCCGGCCTCATCGAGGTGTACGCGGTGCTGTCGTGCGAGGCCGTGCCGTCGGCGCACCCCGCCCACGACTACTTCGCCGAGCGTTTCGAGCGGGCCATCGACTACTTCGCCGAGCTCTTCCGTCTCGCCCAGCGCGACGGCGATCTGTCGGCGCACCGCGACCCCGAGCACGAGGCCATCTGGCTGATCGCGATGTGGGACGGCCTGCAGTACCAGTGGCTGTACGACCGTGAGGCCGTGGATGTCGCGAGCCACCTTCGCGCGCATCTCGCCGATCTGCTCCCCTCCGCACGAGCGTAGGCGCAGACGTAGGCGCAGAGGAGTCGGGCCCTACCGGAAAGTGGAGTCCGAGCCGGCGCCGGCCGCGCTCAGGCCGAGGCGATGACCGCGAGCACGCCTTCGCCGTAGCCGTCGCGCTTCTTCGCGCCGATGCCGGTGATGCCGTCGAGATCGGCGAGAGAGGCGGGGCGATGCTCGGCGAGCGCGCGCAGCGTCGCGTCGCCGAAGACCATGTACGCCGGCTTCCCCTCTTCGCGAGCCGTCTCGGCCCGCCAGGCGCGCAGCGCTTCGAACAGACCGCGGTCGCCGGCATCGAGAGCATCCGCCGCACTCGCCTTGCGCGCCCGCGGGGATGACGTCGGACGCCCGATCGTGTCCTTGCGCAGCGGCACCGCGACCTCGCCCTTCAGAACGCCCGGGGCGAGCTCGCCGGGGGCGAGCGTGCCGTAATCGCCCTGCGCCGCGATGATGCCGCGTGCGAGCAGCTGACGCACCACGCTGCGCCAGTCCTGATCGGAGAGGTCGGCGCCGATGCCGTAGGTGGCGATCTTCTCGTGCCCCTGCTGGCGGATGCGCTCGGTCGAGGCCCCGCGGAGGATGTCGATCAGGTGCCCGGCGCCGAAGGACTGATTGCGTTCGCGCTTGAGCCGCACGATCGTCGACAGGAGCTTCTGCGCAGGGACCAGCCCGTCGAACGTCTCGGTCTCGTCGAGACACGTGTCGCAGTTGCCGCACGGCTGCGACTCCTGCCCGAAATATCCGAGCAGGTTCTGCCGACGGCATTCCACCGTCTCGCAGAGCGCGAGCATCGCGTCGAGGTGCTGGCCGAGGCGCATCTTGAAGGTGCGGTCGCCGGGGCTCTGATCGATCATGCGGCGCTGCTGCACCACGTCGCCCAGTCCGTACGCCATCCACGCGATCGAGGGCTCTCCGTCGCGACCCGCGCGACCCGTCTCCTGGTAGTAGCCCTCGACGGACTTGGGCAGATCGATGTGGGCGACGAACCGCACGTCCGGCTTGTCGATGCCCATCCCGAAGGCGATCGTGGCGACCATCACGACGCCGTCTTCGCGCAGGAACCGCGACTGATTGGTCGCGCGCACCTCGGCGGGGAGCCCCGCGTGATACGGCAGTGCGTCGAATCCCTGCGCGGCGAGGTAGGTGGCCGTCTGCTCGACCGACTTGCGGCTCAGCGCATAGACGATGCCGACCGACCCCTCGGGCTGCGCGCGGATGAACGAGACGAGCTGCTTGCGCGGATCGACCTTCGGCACGATCCGATACTGGATGTTGGGGCGGTCGAAGCTCGCGACATAGTGCTTCGCCTCGTCGAGGTGCAGTCGCTCGGTGAGCTCCTTGTGCGTGGCCCTGGTGGCGGTCGCGGTGAGCGCCATGCGCGGCACGCCGGGGAACCGTTCGCCGAGATCGCCCAGCGCGAGGTAATCGGGGCGGAAGTCGTGGCCCCACTGCGACACGCAGTGCGCCTCGTCGATGGCGATGACGCTGAGGGTTCCGCGCTGCAGGAGAGCGGTGGTCTGCGGAGACGACAGCCGCTCGGGAGCGACGTACAGGAGGTCGATCTCGCCCGCGACGTAGGCGCGCTCGACATCGCGGCGCTCCTCGATCGACTGCGTCGAGTTGAGGTAGGCGGCGTTCACTCCGTTCGCGCGTAGAGCGTCGACCTGGTCGTGCATGAGGGCGATCAGCGGGCTGACCACGAGGCCCGTGCCCTCCCGCACCAGCGCGGGCACCTGGTAGGTGACGCTCTTGCCGCCGCCGGTGGGCATGAGCACGACCGCGTCGCCGCCGGCGATGACCTGCTCGACGATCGCCGCCTGGTCGCCCCGGAACTCGTCGTAGCCGAAGACCGTGTGCAGCGCCTCGGCGGCGGTCGGGTACCGGCTCGGCGCCGCACGGCGTGCCGCGGGGGCGGGTGCCGTGGAGGATACCGCCCGGCGGGTCGCCGACCACCCGGCATTCGTGGTCACCGGCGTCACGGGACCGGGCCCCCAGTCGAGCGGAGGCTCGAACCCGGCGCCCTGCGGTTCCCAGTCCATCGGCTCGGGCGGCTCGGACGGTTCCCACCCCGCGGCGTCCCACGGCTCATCGGCGTAGGGCAGATCCTCGTACGGATCCCGGGGAGTCTGCGGCATCCCTCCAGCGTAACGATCCCCACCGACGCCGGGGCGCCCCGACCGCGTCCCGCCGGGCGTAGGTTGGATCCACACGCCCGAAGGAGCCTCCGATGACCGACATCACCGTCACCCGCGTCGACGACGAGTCCCGCTACGAGATCCGCACCGACGGCGCGCTCGCCGGCTACGCCGAGTTCCAGCTCCGGCCCGGCGCGATCCGCTTCACCCACACCGAACTGGACCCGGCCTTCCAGGGACAGGGGCTCGCCGGCATCCTGGCGGAGAGGGCGCTGACGGATGCCGCCGCCTCCGGCGAGGCGATCGTGCCGCTGTGCCCGTACATCGCCAGGTACCTCGAGAGCCACGAGATCCCCGGCGCCGAGATCCGCTGGCCGAAGCGCCCCGGCACCGCCCCCGCGGAGGCGTGATGATCGGACAGCGGCGCATCGTCCTCGAGCCGCGCGAGGTCCCGCTCGGCGGCGTGCGGGGCATGAGCGTGCTGCGCGTACTGCCGCACCGCAACCTCCCCACGATCGGAGCCTGGTGCTTCCTCGATCGGTTCGGTCCGGCGGACACCCGGATGCGCGTCGAGCCGCATCCGCACATCGGACTGCAGACCGTGACCTGGCCGCTGATCGGCGAGATCCGGCATCGTGACTCGCTCGGCAGCGATGCCGACCTGCGCCGGGGCCAGCTCAACCTGATGACCGCGGGCAACGGCATCTCGCACTCGGAGTACTCGATCGGTGAGGAGCCGATCCCGCTCGATGCGCTGCAGCTCTGGGTCGTGCTGCCCGAGGGCGCCCGGCAGGGAGTCGGCGGCTTCGAACGCCACGCCGACCTGCCCACCCTGACGCTTCCGGCCGAGGAGGGCCCGGATGCCACGGCGACCGTCGTGCTCGGGGAGTTCGCCGAGGTCGTGTCGCCGGCGACCGTGCACACGCCCATCGTCGGTGCCGAGATCGCGGTGCCGGCGGGCACCCGCGTCCGTCTGCCGCTGCGCACGGACTGGGAGCACGCGATCATGCTCGTCGAGGGCGACGCGCAGGTCGCGACGCACGGGATGACGCAGAACGATGTGCTCTACCTCGGCGACTCCCGCGACGAGGTCGAGGTCACGAGCGCCCAGGGAGCACTACTGTTCCTGATCGGCGGGGAGCCGTTCGACGACGAGATCGTCATGTGGTGGAACTTCGCCGGCCGCACGCACGAGGAGATCGTCGACGCGCGCACCGACTGGGAAGCGGCATCCCCGCGCTTCGGGACCGTGGAGGGTCACGATGTGCGCATCCCCGCTCCTCCCCTGCCCGACGTGCGACTGATGCCGCGCGGCCGCCGGATCTGATCCTCCCTTCCCCCGGTCGTTGAGCGAGGACGACGGAGTCGACCGAGACGAAACGCGGTGAGCCGATGCTGCATACCCACCGCGTTTCGTCTCGCTGCTCAGCTGCTCGCTCAACGATCTGAGCGGCGTGTTGACTGCTACGGCGTGTCGACCGTGACGACGGTCTGCACCGCCGAGTCGCCGTACTGCACGAGTCCGAGATAGCGGGTGCCCGCGGTCAGGCCGGTCCAGCTCAGCTCGTAGCTCGTCGCCTGTCCGCGCACAGCGGGGACGGGGTTCGGGTTCGCCGTGAACGTGCCTTCGCCGTCGGCCTGCACGGTGGCGTAGGTCATGTCCCACGTCATCGGCGCCGACGTGGAATACACGTTCGCGACCACCAGGTAGGTACCGGCCGTCGGTGCGGTCAGCGTCACCTGCTCGTCTGCCGAGCCCGTGGCCGACTGCCAGCGCTCGTAGTAGCTCAGGTCGTCAGGGCCGACCACGCGGTAGACCGTGAGGTCGAGGTCGCTTCCGGTGTCGTCGGACGAGTCAAGATCGAAGCGCGAGAGCGCGGCTCCCTCGGGCACGTCGACGATCCACGACACGTTCTTGTCGGCGTCTCCCGACGCCTCGTCGCCCGAGTGCCCGACCACGCGGCCGTCCGGGTCCTCGAGCAGCGTGAACGGCGTGAGACCCGACAGTCCGAGTGCGAGATCCCCGTCGACGCCCGGCGTGATCTCGACCGACGTCGACCCGTCGACACCGGTGCCGGACACCTCGGCCGGAGCATCCGCCGTGACCGGGAAGACCGCGATCGGTGAGCGCACCGTGTTCTTCTTGCTCGTCCACGTGAGCGATCCGGTCGCCCACTGCTCGACCGGCGCGCTCTCATTGTCGAACGTCACCGTATACGTCGCGGTCTGGCCCGGCTTGGTGAACTTCAGCGTCGACGGCTGCACCGTCGCGTTCACACCCGGCAGGTCGACGGATGCCGTGAAGGTGCCCTTCTCGGTCGCCGTGACCGTGCGGGTGACGGTCTGCGCGCTCGCCAGCGACCCGATCGAGAACGACGCGACGTTGAGGTCGCTGCCGTCGATCGGCTCTCCGGGGAAGTCGGCGAGGCCCTTGCCCTCGAGGTACGCGGTCCAGTCGGCCACGTCGTTGAGGTACAGCAGCCCCGGGTTGAAGTAGCGCTTCGGGTCGACCTGACCCGCACCCTGCTGGAACGGATCCGTGTTCGGCGATCCGTCGGCGTTCACCGTGTCGTACGCGGTGGTCATCATGGCCGACTTGATCTCGGCCGGCTTCGCGTTCGGACGCTCGCCCAGGTAGAGCGCGGCGAGGCCGGCGATGTGCGGAGACGCCATCGAGGTGCCCGACAGGATGCCGAAGGTCGGCGTCTCTCCGGGCGCGTTCTGCGTCGCCGCGAGGATCGCCACACCCGGAGCCGCGATGTCGGGCTTCATGATGTCGCTGCCGTCGGCGAGCATGGGCCCACGGCTCGAGAACCCGGCGATCTGCGGCACCGGCGGCGTCACGCCCGTCGTGTTCTTGCCCACGAGGGAGATCGGACGGTCGACGCCGCCCTGCACGTAGCCGAGCACGGCGGCGCGGTACGCGGAGGCGAGGTGCACGGTGGGCACGGCATGGAAGTCGTTGTCGAGCGAGTCGGCGCCACCGGGGACGTTCACGAGGACGACACCTGTTCCGCCGGCATCCTTCACGACCTGGGACTTCTCGGCCCGCGCGTTGCCGCCGCGGTCGCAGACCACGATATGACCGGCGATCTTCGCAGGGTCGAGGCTTCCCGGCAGGCAGAGTGCCGCGTCGGCGGGCGTCTGCCCTGCGGCCGGCGCATCGCCGGCGTAGAGCGAGGGACCGGTGACGGTCGTGCCGAACGGCACGCTCACCGAGGCACCCGCCTGCGCGAAGCCCTCGAACTGCACGGTGCCCTCCCACGTCGGGATGGTGGATGCCGCGACCGTCGTGTACCAGGGCGAGGCGTGGTCGGCGGTCACCGGATCGGGTCCGTCGTTGCCCGCGCTCGTCGCGACGAAGACGCCGGCTGCTGCCGCGTTGAAGAATGCGATGTCCTCGGGGGCGAGCACGGTGGATGCCGCTCCGCCGCCGATGGAGTAGTTGATCACGTCGACGCCGTCGGCGACGGCCTGGTCGATCGCGGCGATGAGGTCGCTGCCGGCGCAGATGTCGTCGGTGGTGACGGTCTCATCGGGTCCGACGTAGCAGGCCTTGTAGGCGGCGACCTTGGCGCCGGGGGCGACACCCGAGACCTTGCCGAAGTCGACATCCTCGATCGATGCCTTCACGCCGAAGTTTCCTGCCGCGGTGCTCGCGGTGTGCGAACCGTGGCCGTCGCCGTCACGCGGCGAGAGGTAGTCGTACTGGAAGTCGAAGCCCGCCGCCTGCGCTCCGGTGAAGAAGTACCGGGCGCCGATGAGCTTCGACGAGTAGTCGCCCTTGTCCCACTCCTGCGCCTCGACCATCTCGCCGCGGAACTGGCCGCCGTCGGACTTGTCGAAGTAGACGGACGTGCCGTCGGTGTAGGGCTCGCCGCCCTTGTGGCGCTTGTCCTTCTTGGGCTGCTTCTTCAGCTTCTTGCCCGCGAACGACGGATGCTCGGGGGCGATGCCCGTGTCGATGACGCCCACGACCACGCCCTCGCCGGCCTTCTCGACGCCGCCGGTCTGCTGCCAGATCCCGCCGCGGCCCTTCTTGTCGTCACCCAGACCGAGGAAGTCCGTCGATGTCTGGGCATCCGGGTGGCGGATGAAGTCGGGGTACACGTCGTACACGTCCTTCGACGCGCGCAGCGTGTCGACCTGCTCGCCCGTGAGCTCGGCGCTGAACCCGTTGAGGACGACCTGGTAGCTGATATCAGGAGTGACGCCGGCCTCCTCGGCCACCGTCCGCTGCTCCGTCTCGAGGTGCTCGACGTAGCGCTGGGAGTCCTGGGACTCCGTCTCGAGCTGCTCCCCCTCGGCGGGCTTCGTCGCCCGGAGGCCGTCGACCTCTCCGGTGTAGCTCGCGAGCGGGTCGGACTTCAGCACGACGATGTAATGACCCGGTGTGCCGTCGACGGGAGTGGGGTTCACCTCCTCCGTGCCTGCGTAGCCTGCGGTTGCCGTCGAGGCGATGAACAGCGTGGCCAAGGTGGTGGCGGCTGCCATCCGGAGGGGTGTTCGACCCATGTGCTTCTCCCGGTGATCAGGGTACGGAGGTGTTGCCGCACCGCCGCTCAACGTACGCCCGACTTTCGGCCACACACCAGGGTCGGGGACGATTACTGGACGAACGGCCAGAGGACTCGCCAATGGTCGATCGGCGACGTGCGCCAGGGCCGCCGCACCGCGCGAGGAGCCTCAACGACGCTCGGGCGAGTGCACCCGGGTGAGGAATCTCTGGGTGCGCGGAGACGGCCCCCGCGGATCGAGCAGCGACACCACGACCGTGACGACGGCCGCAAGCGGGATCGTCCACGCCGCCGGCTGGGCGAGGTACGGGGCGGCCGCGCCCACACCGCCGATCAGCCCGTGGACCAGCAGCGCCAGGCCCGCGGCGACGCCGCCCGACAGCATCCCGGCGACCGCCCCTCGAGCCGTGAGACCGCGCCACCAGACCCCGAGCAGCACGACCGGCGACAGCGTCGACGCCGCGACCACGAAGACGACGCCGACGCTCGAACCGAGCCCGGCCGGTGCGGTGAGGAGAGCGACCGCGAGCGGCACCAGCGCGCACAGCACGGCCGAGAGGCGGAAGGAGCGCACCGATCCGGAGAACACATCCTGGCTGATGACGCCGGCGAGCGACACCACGAGACCGGCGGAGGTCGCGAGGAAGGCCGCGAACGCACCGGCGACGATGAGCGCTGTCAGGAGCTCGCCGGCGAAGCCGGGGAACACCCTCGACGGGAGCAGCAGCACGACGGTGTCGGCGACACCGGGCACCGCGAGATCGGGGGCGGCGATGCGTGCGAGAAGCCCCATGGTGCTCGACACCGCGTAGAACGCGCTCACCATTCCGATCACGATCACGGTGGTCCGCCGGGCCGAGACCCCGGTCGGGCTCGTATAGAAGCGCACGAGCACGTGCGGCAGACCCATCGTCCCCAGCAGAAGCGCGATGAGCAGGGATGCCGTCTGGTACGCGTCGAACCCCGACGGCCCCGCCTCGGCGGGGAACACGAGCGCGGGGTCGAAGTCGTGCGGTCCGCCGCTCAGTGCGAACGCGATGCACACGACGGGCACGAGCAGCGCCGTGACCTTGAGCCAGTACTGGAAGGCCTGCACGTACGTGATCGCCCGCATGCCTCCGGCGGCGACCGCTGCGGCGACGAGCACCGCGACGAGCACGGCGCCGACCCATTCGGGCATGCCCGCGACGACGAGCAAAGTGATGCCCGCACCGTGCAGCTGCGGGACGATGTACAGCCAGCCGATCACGAGCACCGCGATGCTGGTCACCCGGCGAGCCGCCGTCGATTCGAGTCGCGCCTCGATGAAGTCGGGGATCGTGTACGCGCCGCTGCGCCGCAGCGGCGCCGCGACGAACACGAGGACGAGCAGGTAGCCGGCCGCATAGCCGATCGGGAACCAGAAGCCCCGTGCGCCGTCGAGCAGCACGAGCCCGGAGAGTCCGAGGAACGTGCCGGCCGAGAGGTACTCGCCGCTGATCGCCGAGGCGTTCCACACCGGCCGCACGGTGCGCGAGGCGACGAAGAAGTCTCCGGTGGTGCGGGAGATGCGCAACCCGTACACGCCGATCAGCAGGGTCGCGACCACGACGAGCGCGATGCCGACCAGGTCGAGCACGGCGTTCATTCGCGGTCACGCAGCGCACGGAAGCGCCGCTCGTTGCGGGCCGCCGTGCGCACGTGGAGCACTGCGAAGACGAGGATGAGCGGATAGAAGGCATACGCCTGCAGCAGCCACGACAGCGGCAGCCCCCACACGACGAATCGATCGATCTCGGGGATCAGGGCGATGGCCAGGGTCAGCGCGACGACCACCAGCACGAAGCCCGCGACCGTGCCGAGCGCGAGCCGCAGCTGGCTGCGCATCAGCGCGCGGACGAACACCGCATCCGCCTCGTCGACAGGGGAACCGGGCAGCGCGATGCCGCGCGTCGACGGTGCCGCACGCCGCGTCGGGTCGTGAGCGGTGACCCGCACGCGCTTCGGGGCCTCGGTCACGGTGCGCCCTCCACCCGCAACAGGGCATCGCGCACCGCGGGCACCAGACGTCTGCTCACGGGCAGCACCGCGGCATCCACCACGACCGCAGGATCCGCCCCCGACAGCCGCGCCTCGGTCACCGCCGCCGAACGGACGAGGGTCGAGCGGTGGATGCGCAGGAAGCCGGCATCCGTCCATCGGGCCTCCAGTTCGGAGATCGGGATGCGCACGAGATGTCCGCCGTCGGCGGTGTGCAGCCGCGAGTAGTCCCCCTGCGCCTGCACCCAGCGCACCTCACTGCGCCGGACGAAGCGCACCGCTGATCCCACCGTCACCGGCAGTGTCTCGTCATCGGCGGGGGCGGCGACCTCGCCCAGATCGATCACGCGGTCGATGGCGCGGCGCAGGCGCTCGATGCGCACGGGTTTGAGCAGGTAGTCGGCGGCGCGCAGCTCGAAGGCCTCGACCGCGCGGGCCTCGTCGGCCGTGACGAACACGACCGCCGGCGCCGTCGCGAGGGTGAGCAGCGAGCGGGCCAACTCGGTCCCCCGCAGGCCCGGCATGTGGATGTCGAGGAATGCGATGCGCACGACGCGCTGCGAGAGCAGACGAAGGGCGTCGACACCCGAGGTCGCCGTGAGCACCTCCCCGATGCGCGGATCGAGGCGCAGCAGATGCACGAGCTCGTCGAGGGCGGGCTTCTCGTCGTCGGCGACGAGCACGTCGATCATGCGCATCTCGGTCGTCATCGAAGCCTCAGTCGTTGTCCGGGTCGTGCTGCGGCTGCGACTTCGGCACCCGCATGCGCACCAGGGTACCCGCGCCCGTGTTCGTCTCGACGACGAGGCCGCCGTCGGGCCCGTACAGCTGACGCAGCCGGGTGTCGACGTTGCGCAGCCCCACGTGCAGCCCGTCGTCCGCCGCGGTGAGCGTGGCGAGCAGTCCGTCGGGGTCCATGCCCACGCCGTCGTCCTCGACGGTCACCTCGGTGTGCGTCCCGTCATCACGCGAGACGATGCGGATCTCTCCGCCGCCCTCCCCCGGTTCGATGCCGTGACGCACGGCGTTCTCGACCAGCGGCTGCACCGAGAGGAACGGGATGACGGTCGCGAGGGTCTCCGGCGCGATCCGCAGGGTGACCCGCAGACGTTCGCCGAACCGGGCGCGCTCGAGCTCGAGGAAGGAGTGGATGCTGCCGAGCTCCTCCGCGAGCGTCGTGAACTCCCCCTGCCGACGGAACGAGTACCGGGTGAAGTCGGCGAACTCGAGCACGAGGTCGCGCGCGCGCATCGGATCGGTGTGGATGAACGACGCGATCGCGGTCAGCGCGTTGTAGATGAAGTGCGGCGAGATCTGCGCGCGGAGAGACCGCAGCTCGGCCTCGGCCAGCTGGGTGCGCGAGGCGTCGAGGCTGCCGAGCTCGACCTGCGCCGCGCACCAGTCGGCGACCTCCTGGGCCGCGCGCACGAGAGCGGCGCCCACCGGCGACGCGAAGGCGACGACCACGCCGATGACCTGCCCGTCGACGACGATCGGCGCGCCCACGCCTTCGAGGTCGTCGGCCCGCCCGTCCGGTGAGCGGAACACCTGTCGCCGGCCCGAGCCGCGCACCTGCTGGGCGATGCGCACGGCGGCCGGTTCCAGCCCCTCGGAGGCCCCGTCCATCGACAGGGCGTCGTCGTCGCCCACGATCGCGACGGCCGCGCTGCCGAGCAGCACCCGCAGGTGCCTGGCGGCCTTGACGACATCGGGGCCGGCGAGCCCCGCGCGCAGATGCGGGGCGGCGAGGCTCGCCTGATGCAGCGCCTGCAGCGCCGCACGCTCGGCATCGCTGCCGAGGTCGGCCGACCCACGGGCGAGCCGCCGCGCGAGCAGCAGGAGCACCGAGAGCACGATGCCGCCGAGCACGCCGAGGATCGCGGCGAGGACGACGTCGTTCATGCCCTCAGCCTAGATCCGCGTGTCCGGCTCCGCCTTCGTCTCGCTCCGTCCCCACCTCCGCGAGGAGCGCCCTCACCACCTCCGCCCCCCTGAGCGAGGAGCGCCCTCACCACCTCCGCCTCCTGAGCGAGGAGCGCAGCGACGAGACGAAGGGCGCACACGCAGCCGCAGCGCGCCCATCCGCGTAGTACGCCCTTCGTCTCGCTCCGCGGATCCTGAGCGAGGAGCGAAGCGACGAGACGAAGGGCGCATGCTCAGCAGCAGCGCGCACCCGGGTTTCGATCCTGATCGTCCATCCGCTGCCGCCAGAACTGCCGCTCCGTCATCGGCTCCTCGCCCGGATGCTGCCGCTGCTGATGGGCGACATAGGTGGCGTAGGCGCTGTCGCCCATCAGGGTGGTGATGTACCAGCGGATGCCGCGGCCCACCCGCCCCGCGGCGCCGAGCAGCGTCCGCAGGAGGGTGGTCGCGGCATCCGTCCGGTTCGCGATGTCGGCCATCTCAGTGCCCCGACGTCGAGCGCTCGTCGGCGAGGATCGGCTCCCATTCCTTCTCCAGCTCGCGTTCGGCCGGGCTCGGGAGGAATCCGGCCGGGGCGAACCGCCGCGAGGCGACAGGGGTCTCCTCGGTGTTCTCCCCGCCGCCGTTGCGGATGGCCTTGACCGTCACGACCACGGCGGCGACCATCACGATGATCGCCAGGGTGACGAAGATGATCGACAGGGTGCCCTGCACGGCGGTGTTGCGGATGACGGCCTCGAGCACCTCGGGGGCGCCCAGCGACGTGTCGCCGCTGTCCCGCGCCGCGACGTAGCGGAAGTGGTTCGCCCAGTAGCCGATGGCCGGCACGGGGGAGGCGATCTTGTACAGCGACGCGGTGATCGTCACCACGGCGGTGAACGCGAGCGGCAGCCCGATGATCCACAGCCACTTGATGTAGCTCTTGCCGCGCTTGGCGACGATGGCCATCACCACGGCGAGCGCGATCGCGGCGAGCAGCTGGTTCGCGATGCCGAACAGCGGGAAGAACGTGTTGATGCCGCCGAGCGGGTCGGTGACGCCGAGGATGAGGATCGCTCCCCAGCCGGCCACCATGATCGCGGTGCAGATCCAGACCCCGGGGCGCCAGGACACGTCACGGAACTTGGGGAACCAGGCCCCGATCGAGTCCTGCAGCATGAAGCGGGCGACGCGGGTGCCGGCATCCACCGCGGTGAGGATGAACAGCGCCTCGAACATGATCGCGAAGTGGTACCAGAACGCCATGAGCGCCTGGCCGCCGAGGGCCTGCTGCATGATGTGGGCGAGACCGAGCGCCAGGGTCGGCGCGCCACCGGTGCGCGAGACGATGGATTCCTCGCCGACCGCCTGCGCGGTGCCGGTGAGCATCTCGGGTGTGAGGTTCACCCCCGTGAGCCCGAGGGAGTTCACGAAGGCGACGGCACCCTCGACCGTGCCTCCGGTCACTGCCGTCGGGGCGTTCATCGCGAAGTAGATGCCCTGGTCGATCGAGATCGCGGCGACGAGGGCCATGATCGCGACGAAGGATTCCATCAGCATCCCGCCGTAGCCGATGAAGCGCGTCTGGCGCTCCTTCTCGACGAGCTTCGGGGTGGTGCCCGATGCGATCAGCGCATGGAAGCCCGACAGGGCGCCGCAGGCGATCGTCACGAAGAGGAACGGGAAGAGCGGACCGGCGAACACCGGCCCCATCCCGTTCTCGCCGAAGACACTGACGGCCGGCACCGTGATCTCGGGGCGCACGAGCACGATCGCGCCGGCGAGCATGACGATGACGCCGATCTTCATGAAGGTCGACAGGTAGTCGCGCGGGGCGAGCAGCAGCCAGACGGGGAGCACTGCGGCGATGAAGCCGTAGACGATGATGCCCCACGCGATCGTGGTGCGATCGAGGTGGAAGATCGCCTGACCCCACTCGGTGCCGGCGACCCAGCCGCCGCCGATGATGGCCGCCATCAGCAGCGCGAAGCCGATGAGGGAGACCT
>NZ_JBEOUR010000059.1:0-21342 GCF_040302605.1 Microbacterium sp. NPDC097977 | reverse complement strand
CGAACACACCTATCGTCGGAGACCCAACGAGAGGAGTTCCCATGTCCGTCTTCACCGTCGACACCGAAGCCGTAGGTGCGGCCCAGAGCGCCGCCATGGCCACCATGCAGCGGGTGCAGAGCGAGTCCGCCGTGCTGATGTCGCAGCTCTCCCAGCTGCAGACCAGCTGGGTCGGCACCGCGTCAGCGGCCTTCCAGTCCTGCGCCGATCAGTGGCGCGGCGCGCAGCTGCACGTCGAGCAGGCGCTCGAGTCGATCGGTCATTCGCTCGGCAGCGCCGCCACACAGTATGCAGACGCCGACCAGTACTCGGCCAGCCTGTTCCGCTGAGATCCGACCACCCCGGCGGTGGTGGGTCGCATCCCCGTCACGCAGAGACGCCCCGACCGTGAGGTCGGGGCGTCTCTGTCAGTGCGGATGGATCAGAAGTCCATGCCACCCGACGGGTCACCCATGGGAGCGGGGGACTTCTCGGGCTTGTCGGCCACGACGACCTCGGTGGTGAGGAAGAGGGCCGCGATCGATGCGGCGTTCTGCAGCGCCGAACGGGTCACCTTGGCGGGGTCGATGATGCCGGCTGCGAACAGGTCGACGTACTCGCCGGTCGCGGCGTTCAGGCCGAAGCCCGCCTCGAGCTCGGAGACCTTGTTCGCGACGACACCGGGCTCGAGGCCCGCGTTCAGCGCGATCTGCTTCAGCGGGGCCTCGATCGCGACGCGAACGATGTTCGCACCGGTCGCCTCGTCGCCCGAGAGCGACAGACCGGCGAGCGCCTTGGTGCCCGACTGGATCAGCGCGACGCCACCACCGGGGACGATGCCCTCCTCGACGGCTGCCTTCGCGTTGCGCACGGCGTCCTCGATGCGGTGCTTGCGCTCCTTGAGCTCGACCTCGGTCGCAGCTCCGGCCTTGATGACGGCGACGCCACCGGCGAGCTTCGCGAGACGCTCCTGCAGCTTCTCGCGGTCGTAGTCGCTGTCGGTGTTGTCGATCTCACGACGGATCTGCGTGACGCGACCCTCGATCTGGTCTGCCTCTCCGGCACCCTCGACGATGGTGGTCTCGTCCTTGGTGACGATGACCTTGCGAGCGCGACCCAGCAGGTCGAGCGTGGCGTTCTCGAGCTTGAGGCCGACCTCTTCGGTGATGACCTGCGCACCGGTGAGGATCGCGATGTCCTGCAGCTGCGCCTTGCGACGGTCGCCGAAGCCGGGGGCCTTGACGGCGACCGACTTGAAGATGCCCTTGAGCTTGTTCAGGACGAGGGTGGCGAGTGCCTCTCCCTCGACGTCCTCGGCGATGATGACGAGCTCCTTGCCGTCCTGGATCACCTTGTCGACGATGGGCAGAAGGTCCTTGATGTTCGAGATCTTCTGGTTCGCGATGAGGATGTAGGCGTCTTCGAAGACCGCCTCCTGGCGCTCCGGGTCCGTCACGAAGTACGGGTTCAGGTAGCCCTTGTCGAAGCGCATGCCCTCGGTGAGCTCGAGCTCGGTGCCGAAGGTCTGCGACTCCTCGACGGTGACGACGCCCTCCTTGCCGACCTTGTCGATCGCCTCGGCGATGAGCTCGCCGATCGCGGGGTCGGCGGCGGAGATCGACGCGGTGGCGGCGATCTGCTCCTTGGAGTCGATCTCCTTCGCGCTGGCGAGGAGCTCCGCGGTGATCGCGGCGACGGCCTTCTCGATACCGCGCTTGAGCGAGATCGGGTCGGCGCCGGCGGCGACGTTGCGCAGGCCCTCGCGGACGAGCGCCTGGGCGAGCACCGTGGCGGTGGTGGTTCCGTCACCCGCGACGTCGTCGGTCTTCTTGGCGACCTCCTTGACGAGCTCCGCACCGATCTTCTCGTACGGGTCGTCGAGCTCGATCTCCTTGGCGATGGAGACGCCGTCGTTGGTGATCGTGGGGGCGCCCCACTTCTTCTCGAGGACGACGTTGCGACCGCGCGGGCCGAGGGTCACCTTGACCGCGTCGGCGAGGATGTTGAGGCCGCGCTCGAGGCCGCGGCGGGCCTCCTCATCGAAAGCAATGATCTTTGCCATGAGTTTTTTCGTCCCTCCTGGACGTAGACGTTGGGTTTTAGCACTCAGAGTGAGAGAGTGCTAACGCCATTCTGGCACTCGACCCCATCGAGTGCAAGCCGCGCGGAGGGACGGATCCGAGCTCTACGGAGCGGGGGTCTCGGCGGGGGTCTCGGGCGCCGCCGAGGAACGGTCCACCCCGATGACGACCGTGAGCTGAGATCCGCCCGTGTCGTTGAGATCGGCGTAGAAATCGCTCTGCTCGACCGCGGCGCCGCCGATGAGGTTCGCGAGTCCGATGGCGGCGAGCTCGTCGCCGTCGGCGACGTAATAGACGGTCGTCGTCGCGAAGTCCTGGCTCGCGCTGTCGGTCGCGAAGACGATGTCGGCCGCCCAGCCGGTGTTGATCAGCAGTTCGCGCATCTGATCGTCGAGCCCGTCATCGGGCGAGGCGTTGAGGATCATGACGGAGTAGGCGACGTCGACGACGCCGGTCTCGACGGGAGTGGGCGTGGAGGTCGGCACCGCCTCGGGGAAGATGCTGATGCGTCCCATCACCAGGAGCGAGCCGAAGATGCCGCCGATGATGAGCACGAGCGCCGCCACGAAGGACCACAGCAGGACGACCCAGCCGTTCATCCCCGGCGCTTCGGCGCGATGCGCTCCGACACGTCCGGACGAGCGGGGGACATCGTCGAATCGATCTCGCGAGGGCTTTGACACCCCTCGATGCTAACGGCACACGCGCGCGACGCCGCATCGTGGCGCCGCGACACGGAGATCCGGAGCGGTCAGCCGACGAATCCGGGGGCCCTGCTCGCCCGCCGGAAGGAGCGTGAATCGCGGATCCGCCGCAGGCGGCGCACGAGCATCGGATCGTACTCCAGGGCCGCATCCGAATCGATCAGCCGACCGAGGAGCTGGTAGTAGCGCGCCGCGCTCATGCCCAGCTGGGTGCGGATCGTCTCCTCCTTCGCGCCGCCGTGTCGCGGCCACGCGGTCTCCAGCGCGAGGATCGCCCGATCCCGCTCACTCAGCTCTCCCAGCATGGGACCAGATTAGGTCGCCGAGGCGCCCCCGCCTGCACGCCACTCCCACCATCGGCCGAGCGGATCGGCCGCCGCCCGGACCCGTCCGTCGAGGGCGACGACGAATCCGGACCACTCCGCCGCGTCGACGGCGGGCTCCCACACGTCGAGGAGTCCCGGCGGGTCGATCGTGATCCAGCGCGCCTCGAGCGCGCGGATGCGCGCGATCAGCTCCGTGCGCGCGTCACGCGGGATGTGCACCAGCACGCCGGGCGTGGTGATCACCAGGGTGGCGTCGCGCGGTGCGTCCGCGGCGAGCGCGTCTATGCGCGCGGCCGCATCACCCGCGAAGAGCAGCGGCGGGTCGGCGGCCGCGATGTCCAGCGCGGCATCGACCCGCTCCGCCCTGCCCTGCTCCCCCGGCCACACGAGTCCCTGCAGCCAGCGCCGGTCGAGGTCCTCGCGGGCGTCGAGGGGTGCGAGATCGATCCCGGCGCGCCAGACGATGTCGGGCATCGCCAGAGCGGGGAGCGCCCCGTCCACCGTGCTCTGCAGCACGACCGTCGACGGGCCGTCCTCGGGATCCAGCGCGACCCGCAGGTCTCCCTGCGCGTCGACCACGCGGTACGAGTAGCGATCGGGGTACAGACAGAGCCCGGCCGACGCGCCCACCTCGAGAAGGGCGATCGGGCCCTGGATCTCGGTGAGCACGGGAAGGAGCGGCGCGAGACGGAGCGGTTCGTTCGTCTGCAGCCGGCGTGCGGTGCACTCGGCGACGACGGCGTCGGCGTGCGCGATCACGAAGTCGCGCCACGCCTCGGGACCCACGAGGCCGCTGCCGAGCATCCGGGTCACCGCGAACACCAGCGGCGGCTGCCGGCGGTTCTCCGGGATGCGCGCGAGGATCGCCGCGAGCCCGGCATCCACGGCGACGCTGTGCGCCCATTCGGCGTACAGCTCGCTGCGCCCCGGCGCCTCCTGTTCGGCGAAGCGCGCATAGCGCAGCTGCACGGCATCCGTCATGTTCCCATTCTCGCGTGGCGCCACGGGGTGCGGAACACGAGAGAATGGAGCAGACCCCAGGAGGACCGATGTCGTACAGCGTGGACAAGACCGAAGAAGAGTGGCGCGCCGAGCTCGGCGAGGAGCAGTACGCCGTGCTGCGTGGAGCAGCGACCGAGCGCGCATGGACGGGTGAATTGCTCGATGAGGGCCGCGCGGGCCTCTACACCTGCGGCGCCTGCAACGCCGAGCTGTTCAAGAGCGGAACCAAGTTCGACTCCGGATGCGGGTGGCCGAGCTTCTACGAGTCGATCCGCCCCGACGCGGTGGAGCTCATCGAGGACACCACTCTGGGCATGGTGCGCACCGAGGTGCGCTGCGCGAACTGCGGCTCGCACCTCGGGCATGTGTTCCCCGACGGCTTCGGCACGCCGACCGGTGACCGCTACTGCATGAACTCGATCGCCCTGAACTTCACTCCCGACGCATCGTGAGCGCGCTCGACGCCGTCCGCGCCCGGCAGTCCTGGTCGAAGGTCACCGACGAGGCCCCCTCGCGCGACGAGCTGCTGCGGCTCGTCTCCGCCGCCGGTCGCGTCGCCGACCACTCCTCGCTGCGTCCATGGCGGCTCATCGAGCTGCGCGGCGCCGACCGCGAGACCCTCGGCGCGGCGATCTCGAAGGCCGAGGGCGACAGGTCGCCGTCGTCGAAGCCGCTCCGCGCGCCGCTGCTGATCGCTGTGGTGGCCAGCTACCGCAAGAGCGAGAAGGTGCCGCGGTGGGAGCAGGAGGCCGTCGCCTCGGGTGTGGCGCACGTGCTGAGCCTGCTCCTCGACGAGGCCGGCTACGGGGTGCTCTGGCGCACCGGCCGCTACACGCGCTCCAAGGCGGTCGCGAAGGCCCACGGCGTGGGCAAGAACGAGGAGCTCCTCGGCTGGCTCTACGTCGGCGGCAAGCCCGCGGGCAAGAAGCCCGGCCGCCGCAAACCGGTCGATGCGCGTGCTCTCGTGACCCGCATGCCCAAGAGCACGAAGAAAGAGAAGAGCACGACGACGTAGTTCAGCGCCGTCGTCGTCGCGGCAGCGCGGCCGCGACCGACGCCACGGCGACGACGACCATGGCGATGAGCTGCCAGAGCGCGGGGCCCGACGCCGCGGGCCAGACCAGGTCGATGACCACCGAGGCCGTGAGCTGACCGAGCACCGACCCCAATCCCATCAGCAGCACCCCGGTGTGCGCGACGATGAACGCCCCCAGCAGGATGTAGGCCGAACCGAGGAATCCTCCCAGGTACAGCCACGGCTCCGCGGGCGGCGCCGCCGGGCCCCCTCTGAACGCGATGCTGATCCCGGCGGCGACGAGCAGGGCGATCGTGCCGGCGACGAAGCTCATCAGCGTCGCGGCGATCGGCGACTGCACCCGCTGCGCCAGTCGACCGTTGGTCGCGGCCTGCCAGGCGATGCCCACTCCCGCGGCGAAGGGCAGCAGGAGCATCCACAGCGGCGCCGTGGCGAGCACGTCTCCGCTGAGCGAGATGCCCACGGCGGCGAGCGCGAGCAGTCCGCCGACCACGCGCCCTGGCGTGACGGCGACGACGCCGGCGGGTCCGAAGCCGATGCGATCCAGCACGAGGCCGTGCAGCGTCTGGCCCGCGACCACCCCCACCGTGAACAGAGAGACCCCGAGCACCCCGGCGGTGATCCCCTGCGTCGACACGGTCAGCGCTCCGCATGCCCCGCCGAGGAGCATCCAGAACGGGATCGTGTGGTCGCGGATCCCGACGCGCAGGCGTCCCGCTCCCCGTCGTGCGGCCGGGATGCAGACGATCACGGCGATCAGTGCGGCGAGACCGACGGCGAACGAGATGAGCCCTGCGACGATGCCGTCATCGAGGCGAAGGCCGAGCACGCCGTTGATGCGCGCCTGGACGGCCGTCATGATGCCGATCGCCACCGCTCCTCCGAGTGCGACGGGCGCGGGGAGGCGGCGGGTCGGAGTCACCCGTCGACCCTAGCCGAGGGCGGATCGACGGGAACGGACGCGCGACCCGGATGTCGGCGCCCGGGCGTACCCTGGCGGCATGTGCGCGAGCTATGGACTGGATCCGCGATTCACCGACACCGAGCTCCTGGCGGCCGCCGACGAGGCTGTGCTCGACGGGCTCCGCGGCTGGGCGGAGGAGAACGCTCAGGAGACGGTGCGCCCGACCGGCCGCAACCTGCGCAATCTGAACCCGATCGTCGTCCCCTCCGAGGGCGCTCCCACCCTCGAACCGGGGTGGTGGGGATTCCTCGTCGGCGGCGAGCCCTCCAAGTTCCCCTCCATCAACACCCGGTCCGAGCGGCTGCGCGAGCGACCGGGCGGCCTCAGGAACCGAGCCCTGGTGCCTGCGACCAGCTGGTACGAGATGAAGAAGCCCGAACGGGTGTGGCACGAGTTCGGGCTCGACGACGGCGCGCTCTTCGGCATGGCAGCGGTGACCCAGCAGGGGCGCACGGCCGACGGCCGGTCGTTCACCTGCTACTCGATCGTGATGCGCCCCGCCCCCGATCATCTCGCCGATGTGCACGACCGGATGCCGCTGCTGATCCCCGCCTCCCTGAGCGGTGACTGGCTCACCGCTGAGCCGGGCGGTGAGATCCTCGATGAGGCGCTGCTCGCCGCGGCCTCCCTCGACCATCGGGTGCGGGTCGCACCCCGCCGCGACGACAAAGGCACGGATCGGCTGTTCTGAGCCATGGACCCCGCACAGCTGATCGCCGTCGCCGCAGCCCGCGCCGACGAACTGCCGGGTTCCGTGCGCGAGAATCCGTTCGGCCCCGAGTGGGACGTCTACAAGGTGCGAGGGAGGGTCTTCCTGCTGGCGCCCCTCGACGGCACAGGGCGGGTCACGCTCAAGTCCCACCCCGAAGACGCCATCGCTCTGCGAGAGTCGTTCGCGGACATCGTCCCCGGGTACCACATGAACAAGAAGCACTGGATCACGCTGGTCGCCGGCGGCGGTTCGCTCGAGGAGGAACTGGTGCGAGAGCTCGTCACCGAGTCGTACCTGCTGGTGGTCGAGAAGCTGCCGAGGGCTCAGCGCCCCGTCGATCCGCAGCTCTTCGGCAGGCCCGCCCCCTGACGGCCGCATCCTCCGTGAGGATGACCTGCTCGCCGACGGATCGGTACCCCGGGAGGACGCGCACCCCCTGTCACGCTCGGTAGCGTCGACGACATGATCACAGCAGAAGGCCTCACGAAGAGATTCGGAGACAAGACCGCCGTCCAGGACGTGTCGTTCACGGTGCAGCCGGGAACGGTCACCGGGTTCCTCGGTCCGAACGGCGCCGGCAAGTCCACGACGATGCGCTTGATCGTCGGCCTCGACCGGCCGACCTCGGGCACCGCGACCGTCGCAGGACGCGAGTACCGCAAGCTGCGGGCCCCGCTCACCGAGGTGGGCGTGCTGCTCGACGCGAAGGCCGTGCACACCGGCCGCAGTGCCCGCGATCACCTGCGGGCGATGGCGGCCACCCACGGCATCCCCACGTCCCGCGTCGACGAGGTCATCGACCTCGCCGGCATCGCTCCCGTCTCCCGCAAGCGCGCGGGCAAGTTCTCGCTCGGCATGGGCCAGCGGCTCGGGATCGCCTCGGCGCTGCTCGGCGACCCGCACACGCTCATCCTCGACGAGCCGGTGAACGGTCTCGACCCCGAAGGTGTGCGCTGGGTACGCCAGTTCGTGCGCCACGCGGCATCGGAGGGACGCACGGTGCTGCTCTCCAGCCACCTGATGAGCGAGATGGCGCAGACCGCCGATCACGTGATCGTGATGGGCCGGGGCAAGGTCCTCGCCGATGCTCCGCTCGAGGAGCTGGTGCGCGCCTGGACGACCAACACGGTGCGGGTCCGCACCCCCCGCGCCACCGATCTGGCAGCGGCCGTCGGCGGCCCGTCGGTCGAGATCGTGAGCGCCGCTCCCGACGTGCTCGACATCGTCGGTCTGCCCGCCGCACGCATCGGCGATCTCGCGGCGGAGCGCGGCATCCCCCTGCACGAACTCACCCCGACCACGGGCTCGCTCGAAGACGCCTACCTCGCCCTCACCGGCGAATCGGTCGAGTACCGCACCAAGGAGATCTCATGACCGTTCAGGCAGCCCCTCCCGTCACCCGGCGCGTCGAGTCCGCACACCGCCTCACGTTCGTGCGGGCGATCCGCGGCGAGTGGATCAAGCTCTCCACGCTCCGCTCCACCTGGTGGTCGATCGGCATCGCGGCCCTGCTCACGATCGGCATCGCCGTGCTCATCGCGCAGGCGATCGACCTGCCGGGATTCGAGCCGATCCAGGCCGTCGTCATGCCGATCCAGTTCACGATGCTGCTCGCCGGCATCCTCGGTGCGATCTCGGTGACCGGGGAGTACTCGACCGGCATGATCCGGTCGACCCTGGCCGCGAACCCGAAGCGGGGATCGATGCTGGCCGCCAAGGCCGTCGTCGTCGGCGTGTTCATGTTCGTGTCGTCGCTGGTGATCTTCGGCGCCGCCGCCGTCGCGGTGTCGGTCGTCGTCGCGTCTCGTGATCAGAGCATCGACTGGTCCGACCCCGCCGCGTCGATCCTGCCCATCGTCGTCTCGTCGCTGGCCATGTCGGTGTTCGCACTGATCGGCGTCGCGTTCGGCTTCCTCCTGCGTTCGGGCGCCGGTGCGATCGCCGCCACCGTCGGAGTGCTGTTCGTGCTGCCGATCGTCGCGAGCTTCTTCGCCGTGGCGGGCGAGGCCTGGGCCTGGGTGACGGATGCCTCGAACTACCTGCCCGTAGCGGCGGCGCAGAGCGCCATCCTGCCGGAGAACGCCGCCCTCGAAGGCCCGGTCGCGTATCTGACGCTGGCCGCATGGGTCGTCGCGGGGATGCTCGCCGCCTGGACCGTGCTGCGCACCCGCGACGCGTGAGCCGACGCCCCGCGCCGCACCCGCGTAGAGTCGCCCGGTGAGCAGACCGCGCAGCCGCAGCACCTCGGTCCGTGAGGACGAGGCGCTGCGGCTGCCGCGTCCCCCCGGGGTGCTGCGGCGGTTCTGGGCCCGGCATCCGGTGGTCGCCGACGTCCTGATCGTCGTCGTCTGCGCGCTGCTCTCGATCGTCCCGGCCGGCATCATCACCCGCGACCTGCCGATGCCGCTCGCTCTCGGCGTCTCGATCGCGGTGCCCGTCGGCGTCGTCGCCGTCTGTGCGACGCTGCTGTGGCGCCGGCGTCGGCCGTGGGTGCCGTTCATCGCGACGTTCGCGCTCGAGACGGCGCTCCTCTTCGCGCTCCAGCCGATCGGGTCGCCGCTGCTGCTCGTGACCAGCTACTCGCTCGCGGTGTATCGGTCGTCGAAAGCAGCATGGGTCGGCCTGGGGCTCGGGCTCGCCTCGCTGGCGGCCGTATCCGGCATCCTCGTGCTCACGGGCATGATCACCCTGCAGATCGCGATGAACGCCGTCGTGGGATCTCTCGTGCTCGGCCTGATCGGCACCCTGATCGGGGTCAATGTCGGCGGTCGCAAGCGCTACCTCGCCGCGGTGATCGACCGATCGCGTCAGCTTCTCGTCGAACGCGATCAGCAGGCCCAGCTCGCTGCGGCCGACGAGCGCGCACGCATCGCCCGCGAGATGCACGACATCGTCTCGCATTCGCTCACCGTGATCGTCGCCCTGTCGGAGGGCGCGGCCGCGACTCCCGATTCCGCACAGGCCAAGGCCGCGGCCCAGGCGTCGGCGGAGACGGCCAGGAGCGCGCTCACAGAGATGCGCGCGATGCTCGGCGTGCTCCGCGCCGACGACTCCCCGCTGCCGCTCGCACCCCTCGCGCCGACGCCGCCCCAGGAGACCGTGGCCCAGGCGCAGCGCGCCGGCTACCCCGTGACGCTCTCGGTCAGCGGCGGCGGCGAGCTCCCTCCGGCGGTCGCCCACGCGGTCGGCCGCATCGTGCAGGAGGGCGTCACGAACGCCATGCGGCACGCGCCGGGCGCGACGTCGATCTCAGTACGACTGATCCATGCGCCCGGGAGCGTAACGGTGGAGATCGTCAACGACGGCGTGACCGCGGCCGTCGACTCCTCCGACCGCCCCTCGGGTTTCGGGCTGCGCGGACTCGCCGAGCGTGCCGCGCACGCCGGAGGAGAGATCACCTCGCAGGCGGCGGGCGGGGGACGATGGCTGCTCCGTGCCGGGCTTCCCGCCCACTCCCCCGACCCCGTCGCACTCGAACCGAAGGATCTGCCATGACCCCTCCGATCTCGATCCTCCTCGTCGACGATCAGCAGCTCATCAGACTGGGGTTCCGCATGGTGCTCGACGCCGAGGAGGACCTGGTCGTGGTCGGCGAGGCCGCAGACGGCCATGCCGCGATCGCGCAGGCGGCGGCGCTCCGTCCGGACCTCGTGCTGATGGACATCCGCATGCCGGGGCTCGACGGCATCGCCGCCACCGAGGCGATCGTGCGCGACCACCCCGACACCCGCGTGCTCGTGCTCACCACCTTCGATCTCGACGAGTACGCGTTCGGCGCGATCCGCGCGGGCGCGAGCGGATTCCTGCTGAAGGATGCGCAGCGTCACGAGATGATCGCCGCCGTCCGCGCAGTGCATCGCGGCGATGCCGTTCTCGCACCGCGGGTGACCCGGATGCTGCTGGAGCACGTCGCGCCGACCCTGGAGGCGTCCGAGACCGCATCGTCCGCCAGCGCGTCGTCCACCAGCACGTCATCCACCGCCGCGCCCTCATCGACCGCATCACGCGACGATGCCCTCGCCGAGCTCACCGACCGCGAGCGCGACGTGTTCCTCGAGATCGCGCGAGGTCTCACCAACGCGGAGATCGCCCAGACCCTGTACGTCAGCGAGTCGACGGTGAAGACCCACGTGGGCCGGATCCTCGCGAAGCTCGACGCGCGCGACCGCATCCACCTGGTGATCCTCGCCCACCGCCTCGGCCTCACCGACGACGGCGCCCTGCCTTCCGACTGAGCGTCGGGAGACAGGGCGCCGGGCCGCCCGTCGGTGCGGGCAGGCGGACGTCAGGAGGCGGTCGGCGTCCAGGCCGAGACCCGGTCGAGGGCAGCGACCTCGTCGCTCGTCAGCTCGAGTCGCGCGCCGGCGAGGAGGTCGGGCACCTGCTCGACGGTGCGCGCGCTGGCGATGGGCGCCACGACCGTGGGCTGGGCCCGCAGCCAGGCCAGCGCGGTCGCGGCGATCGATGCGTCGTGGGCGGCACCGATCTCCTCGAGGGCGTCGATCACCTTCAGCCCCGCCTCGGTCGCGTACTTGGCCGCACCGGATGCCCGCGGCGAGGTCTGACCCTCGGTGTCGGCCGACCGGTACTTGCCGGTCAGGAAGCCGCTCGCGAGCGAGTAGTACGGCACCAGGCCGAGTCCGAACTCCTGGGCGACCGGGATGATCGTCTCCTCGACGTCGTTGCGGTGCACGAGGTTGTAGTGCGGCTGCACGGCGACGGGCAGGGCGACGCCCGTCCGGCGCGCGATGTCGACCCACTCGCGGATGCGCTCGGCACTGTAGTTCGAGACGGCGACGTTGCGCACGAGGCCGTCGGAGACGAGCTGCCCGAAGGCGCCGACGGTCTCCTCCAGCGGAACCGTCTCGTCGTCGAAGTGCGCGTAGTAGAGGTCGATCGTGTCGACCCCGAGGCGGCCCAGCGATGCTTCGGCGGCCCTGCGGACGTTCGAGGCCGCGAGTCCTGGGAACTCCGGGTGCTGGCTCACCTTGGTGGCGACGACCACGCCCTCGGGCTTGCGAGAGGCCAGCCACTCGCCGATGATCGTCTCGCTCTCGCCGCCCGAGTTGCCCGGCACCCACGCGCTGTACGCGTCGGCGGTGTCGATGAAGTCGCCTCCCCCGTCGACGAACGCGTCGAGCACGGCGAAGGAGGCGTCGCGGTCGGCGGTCCAGCCGAACACGTTGCCGCCGAGCGAGAGGGGGAAGACGTCGAGGTCACTGTTTCCGATACGGGTCATACCCGGGACAACCCGCGCGCTGCGCGCAGTATTTCCCGAAAGCTCCCCGGAGATGGTGCCGACTACAGGACTCGAACCTGCAACCCCCGTATTACAAGTACGGTGCGCTACCAATTGCGCCAAGTCGGCGAGCCGCGGAATTCCGCGGATCTTGCTGGGCCTGATTGAGTTCGGTGGTTGCCGACCCCGCACTTACCCCGCACATTCAATGAGATCGAATGTGCATCAACGAGTCTAGGGCGTCCGCTGCCCGACGTCCGCCCACCGTCTTCGACATGTAGGCATTCATGGTGAGCGACGGGTTCGCGTGGCCGAGGTACTCCGCGATGTCGCGCGCCGAGAGGCCCGCCTGATCCAGAGCCGTGGCGACGGTCTTCCTGAACGAGTGGAACGTGTAGTCCCCGAGACCAAGGCGCTCGCGCGCAGCCTGCCACTCACCGGACGTGTTGCGGCGATCGCGGCGCTTCCCGAGCGGCGTCGGGAACAGAGGGATTCTCCCCATATCCGGGGAAAAGCCCCGGCGCGCGAGCATCGTCGCGACCGCGGCCAGCACGGTGCCACGCTACCGCAGATAATGAGCGAAGAGGCGCCGACGACGTGCGCGGGCGGACGTCATCGGCGTCTGAGTGACGGCACCTGCTTGTTCTGCACGGATCGGTTGGCGCCTTGAGCAGCGGGGATGAGCCTCTCGGACTCCTCGACGACACGTGTCGTCAGCGGCCGAAGCAAATCAGCCACTTCGATGGCCCTCGAACATCAGCAGGACTACAGAAAGGTGAATCCATGGTGACGTGCACTCTGATCCAGACCAGCGGTTTCCCCTGCACGAACGAGTCCGACCCGGCGTCGTTCTTCGACATCTGCTCCACCCCCTGGGCGCAGATCATCGAAGACCACAAGGGCGTCAACGCGGAGGCACATACCCTCGCAGAGGTCGCCTGTCCCACCTGCCGCAGGACAATCCTCACCGGGCCTGGGGTCCCGGCCGCATGCTCGAACCCGTACTGCTGGGAAGACGCATGGTGGAACAAACCCGCGCCCGACGTCGACACTGCAACGCGTAAGGGGACCGACTGGGTGTACTATATCCGATTCGGTGACCGCATCAAGATCGGCACCTCCAGCAGCATCAAGGGGCGACTCTCGACCCTCCCGCATGACGAGATCCTCGCACTCGAACCGGGCGGACGCTCCCTGGAGCGTGAGAGATGCCGCGAGTTCTCCGCGCTGCGAATCGACGGGCAGCGCGCGTGGTTCCAGGACACGCCCGCGCTCCGAACGCACGCTGACCGCCTCCGAGCGGAACACGGAGAGCCCAACCAGTTGGTGAGGGCTCCATGATGCGTATGGCGCCCTGGCTTCCGATGAATGCAGCCGCTATCCTCACGGGACGGTCGAAGCGCACAATCCGTCGGTGGCTCGCCGACCCAGACCTCAAGATCAACACCGAGGACCACGATGGCGTCCGCGTCATCAACACTCAAGATCTTCTTCGGGTCGAGAGATGGAAGCACGCCTATACGATCGCCCCGACATTCGGTAGAAAAACTTCTGCGAAAGTTTGAATGTGTCCAATGTGGCCGGGGTACTGTGAAAAAGTCGGCACACTGTCGCACGAAGCCCCGGCCCTCACCACGAGGACACCGGGGCTTCGTCGCTGCTTTACTTCTTCGTCACAGAGGCCACCTTGGCCAGCAGGTTCACGAAGGCGGAACAGGTGACGAGGAGGTAGACGGCCATGGCCGCATCCACCTCTTCGCCGTTGATGTTCGCGTGACGGATCCCGCCCGCATCGCTGGTGTATCCATACATCGCGCTCCATGCTCGGAGGATGGCAGGGTGCACAGGGAGTCCCCGTTTTCCCAGCTCTTTGACGCCGTCGCCGAGGGTCTTCTTACCGGTGAGGTCATGCACGGCCGCTTCCACGGCGAGCACCGCCTCACCGGCTACCTTCGCGTACTGAGGATTCTGCCGATCAGCCAGCAGAGACACGGCGCGCTCAAGGTGAGTCCGCGCAGCGTTCGACGAAGAGTCGATTGCCTTCTCGATCTCCGACGCGCTTTGATCGTCATCGACCGCGGCGAGCTCAGATCCGATGAAGCGATACCCGATCAGCCCCTTCGCCAGGATCTCGTTCGCAAGCCTCCGATACTCGTCGCCGGACTCCTCCCCGAGGTTTGCGTTGAGCACATCGCCGAAACCCTCAACCACCTCGAGCGCCGAAACCCAATCCGCATCAAGAACTGTCTTTTTGAGGCGCACCTCCGTCATCGTCCAGGAGTACTCGTCGCTTGGGCGCTCCAGGGTGGTCGCCCAGAGACTCTTCATCACAGATTCGGCTCTCAACCGTTGGTTGTGGAGCAGGCTGCTCTCGATCCTGTGCATGAGGTTCCAGAGAGCGACGCGCGTCGAATCGTCGACAGAATCTGTCTGTACAACCTCGCGTACGGGCCTTTGCCCAATGCGCTGTCCAAAGTTCACCATCGAACGCCTCCCTGCAGGTCGCGACGGCTCAAACGTACCGCGCCTTCCGACGCATCCCGAACGGGGCGAAGAGCGCGTGCTGAGGCGGCGCTGCTCGCTGGCCCTGACGTCCGCTGGATCTACCGGGCGATCGACGCCGGCCGCCTCGCCACCAGGGCCCGCCCTGACGGCGTGGCAGTCGTTCTATCAGCGGCTATTCTCCGCATCGAGCCGCCAGTGCGGCGTGGACGCCCTCCCGGAAGCGCATCCACGAGTCGCTAGCCTTGGAGAATGTGGCCATACTCGAGCACCATGATCTCTCTCTCAGCTGCGACGCCGGAGTCTGACGTCACCAAGACTTGGGAAGGGGTGGTAGTCACTGGCATCATCGGAATCGTCGCGGTCCTCATCACCGCGCTCGTAAGCCTTGTTGCGGTAGTTCTTCAAGCCCGCCGCACTCATTCAGCATGGTTGCGGGACAAGAGGCTCGATTTCTACTCTGATGTTCTCGCGGTTGTTGACGACCTCGAGGAGACGATGGACCAGACCCTCAAACTCGCCGAGGAGCTCCGGCGACTCGATGCCGGAGACACAACCCAACGGGGACGAATCGACACGGAGCAGAAGGCGATCACCGCTCGCGTTAGAGCCGAGGATGCGTCAGACCTTTCTCGTAGAGCGGACATCCTCGCGCCGGAGAGGGTGAAGAAAGCCCTGGCCGTGGCGCTGGCGGAGGTAACCGCACCCGGCACACTCGCGATTCTCGGTGCCGATGAGATCGCTGCCGGGCGCATGAATTGGCAAAAGCGGATGGGCGCTAAGCGCGACGACTTGGTTGATTCGATGCGTTCTTCGCTCGAGACCCGCGGGTGAGCGTGCATTATGTTCCGAAACCCGCAACGATAGAACGTAGATGGTGGACAAGTCCGCCCAGACAGAAGCCCCGGCCCTCGACACGAGGACACCGGGGCTTCTGTCGTTCAGGATCAGCTCTCTGTAACGCGTTCGATCGTGAGAACGTCGCTCGCGAGCACCGTGAGCACGTCCTCGCCTCGGTCATCTCGGAACCAGAAGTAACCGCTCGCGAGCTGATAGGTCTCGGCCTCCACGGTCTTGTCGTTCTCCGGCAGGTTCGTCTCGAGCTTGAACTTCGCCATGCTGTACCCCTTTCGTCGGCGGACCCTGCGTCCCCCACAACCCCATTCTTCTCGCTGCCGCCGACACTCGGCATGACCCCGCGTTCAGCGACGCATCCCGCACAGGGCAAGAGGCCCGAAGCCCCGGCCCTCACACGAGGACATCGGGGCTTCGCTCATTCCTCCTACTGGTAGATCGCGAGGACTTTGAGATGAAGCGCCGGCCCCTCCAGCCACATCATCTCTGATCCCGGCGGTGGCCCCTTTCGTTCCAGCTCCCGGCGCTGTTCTCGAGGTAGCTGGGAGTAGACGGGGATTCCTGGCAGGGGTTTCCATGTTCCTGCACCCCAGGACGTCACCAACTTGCCTACGACGTGGGCGAAGCCCTCCGCTTCGACGTCATCTGGAACCTGCGCTACGAATCTGACATCGTCCGGCGTGTCACCAAGCAAGATCGTGACGCCCTTCATCGCTGCGCTGAATTCCGCCATAGCGTCGAAGGTTCCGTCCTCGAACTGTTCGAACCCAGTTGGCTTACCCGTGAGCTTGCCGATCGCTTTCACGAGGGGGAGCATGCCGAGGATTCCCGTTGAGTTAGAAAGCTGCGACACGTCGGATCGATAGACCTCAGCCGCCAGCTCGACGATGTGCCCTGTGCGCAGCCGCCCCACCTGATCGGGATCTGCCTCTAGGTCATACCATCCGAACTGCTCGTTGTCACCCTCCACGAGCGACAACAGGCGTTCGAATCGGGCCGGACCGTCGTCTTCGTAATCCTGAGACTCAGCATCCGTCGCTGTCCGCCCGATACCGAAGTTGGCGATCTTGGCGTCGATCGCCAGCTTCTTTTCCTTGTCCAACGAAGCCGAGCGAGAGCTGGCCTTTCGCAGCCCGTCTTCGACCTGGCTGATGTACTGACGCAACTGCGAGTCGTCCAGATACAAGAAATTGCGGAGCATTGCATCCTCCTCTCTAACCCAAGCTGCCTTAGCTCGATTCACCCGAATCATGCCAGACCGCGTTGACATCGGCCACTATGTCCGCTTCGGTCAGCGCATCCCGCATAGATCAAGAAAAAGCTCCCGCGTAGCTGCGAACTACCGGGAGCGCGACCGACTTTCGAGGCGTCGATGATGGAACCATACCTGGCGACCGTACTGGCACGCCTTTGCCGCGCTCGCACAGTGGACGAGAACGATTGCTGGATCTGGCAGAAGTCGCTCCAGAAAGACGGCTACGGGCAGATCAGCGTCCGAGGACGTATGAAGCTCGCACACCGTGTCAGCTACGAGCTCCATGTCGGCCCCATCTCTGCGGGCCTTGAACTCGATCACACCTGCCGAGTCCGGTCCTGTGTGAATCCCCAACACCTAGAGCCGGTTACCTCCGTCGTCAACACGCACCGAGGGCTCGACGCGATCGGCTGGCGACGCGGAGGTGGCGCCTGCCGCCGCGGACACGAACGCACGCCGGACAACTGCTACACCGATTCCCGCGGCAAGCTCCAGTGCAGACCGTGCCAGCGTCTCAACCAAGCCAGGAAGTACAAGCGCCGCGCGGACCTCGGTGTCCCACAGCGAAAAGCGACACCGACCAGCTGATAGTCGCACTCACGGGTAAGAGACCCGAGTCGAGGTGAACCACCATGGCGATCTCCGAAGACCAGAAGGCCGAAGTCCTCGCACTCCACGCCCAAGGCCACGCCCGAAACGAGATCGCCCGCCGCATCGGCATCGCCGCCGGATCCGTCACCAACATCTGCCGCGCCGAGGGCCGGACCTTTGACCGGTCAGAGACCAAACAGGCGACCGAGGCTCGTGCCGTGGATCTGGCGGCGGGGCGTATCCGTCTGGCGGAGAAGATGCTCGCGGCGTCCGAGAGCATGCTCGATGTGATCGACGGCCCGTACGAGGTGTACAACTTCGGCGGTAAGGACAACACGTTCGAGTCGCGGGTGCTGGGTTCGGCACCGGTCGAGGTGCGTCGGAACATCATTACGACGCCCGGCATCACGTTCGACAAGCTGACTCGCATCGTAGAGAAGTCGGACGCCGGCCTCGAGCAGGCTGTCGGCGTTCTCGACACGCTCGCCGAGGGATTCCGGGCAGCAGCGAGGGTCCTGTCGTGTTCAAGCAGGGGCGCCCGAACGACTACTACCCGGCCGACCTCGACACCTGGCACCGGAGAGGCTGTCGTGGTAATCCGGGAGGAGTGTCTGGTCGAGCTTGCGGAGTACCTTCTCGCCGTGACAGCTAACTCATACAACTCCAAAGAGCAGGGGACTCTGATCGCCCGCACGTCGCCCATCATCCGGTCGCACGCTAGGTTGAGCGCATGAATGTGGCCATCCTTAATCGCACCGCAGCGGCGCACCTCGTAGCGACCAGGAAGCTGCCTGATGACTTGTCGTTGACGGAGTACGGGGACCTCGTCGACATGATCAGAGCTTTGCATCGCGGGGCAAACTGGGCGATCGATCCGCTCATGTTCGATACGGTTGTAGCTCCACGTCTGCCCGAGGCAAGATTGGTCCGCGCGCAGTATGGTTCCGATTGGGTTTTGATCCTGTCGATCTCTGGGGGGATCACCGGCGTCCTCTTGTCGCTCGCGAAGGTAGTCCGCGAGATGACAGAGTCCGCGAACCTTCAGCTGTCGATGGGCGGGATCCACACTGCGGAGGTTCGTGAGCGCAACGCGAACGCGGAGAAGACCGAAGCCGAGACTGAGTTGCTCCGCGTGCAGATTGAGGAACGTCGCCGGGCGCTTGAGACGCACGACCTGGACAGAGAGTTGCGGGCGGCTCTGTCCAAGGCGCTCGCAGATCACGGACTCGAAGCTGCCGCCTCACGTCTGGAGCCGTTTAAAGGCCCCGGCGCAGTCGCATCTAACGGTATCTCGCGAGCACTCATTCGTGCGATCAGAAACCTGTCAATCTACGACATACAGCTGTCGATCGAAGAGGAGTGAGCCTCCGGCGTCGACGCTAAGACGAGCTGGGCCTGTTGAGGCCCACTTACTCCGCCGCATGTTTTGTAGCGAGGACAGGGCCGCGCCGCGCCACGGGGTGTTGATCCATCGGATCAGCATGCGCCCGACGGACCCCCAACACCGCGCCCCTCGGACAACCCCGCACTTACCCCGCAGATTCATCGAGGCTTGCTGATCACGCTTGATAGCGCGTACTAACGGGGGTACTGGGCACGAAGCCTAGTCGATGCCCCGCGATAACCCATGAGATCGCCGCAGTCGGAATTACAAGTACGGTGCGCTACCAATTGCGCCAAGTCGGCGGGCGTCCCCCAGCTTAGCGAGGGACGATGATCAGCGACGACCTACGACGCGGGAGTCTCGCTGGGCGCAGGCTCCGTGGTCTCGGTCGGAGTCGGGGTCGCTGAGGGAGACGTCGACGGCGACGGGGTCTCGGTCGCGTAGTAGGCGTCGCTGGCGACGGTCAGCACGAACTGCGAGAACTCGCTCGGGTCGTCGAGAGCCCCCACATAGGCCTCGCCGTTGACCACGATCATCGGCGCCGCGGTGAGCACCAGATCGTCCGATCCGACGAGCGGACCCTCAAGAGCGCGTGACGTGGCCTCCTTGGCCCAGGTCACGTAGTCCTGGTCCTCTATGCAGGAGCGGACGCTCTTCACGTTGTCGGATCCGACCGCACCGGCGATGTCGGCGAGCTGCGCGTCGGAGAACCCGTCGGTGTTCACCTCGGGCTGGTCGTCGAGCAGGTCGTGGTTGAAGGCGTAGAACTGCGCAGGCGAGTGCGTGGCGACGCAGGCCGCGGCGGCCGCGGAGCGCAGCGAGTACTTCGTGCCGTTCGAGCTCGCGGTCAGCAACGCGACCGGGTGGTAGGTGACGGTGGCGGCGCCCTCGGAGATCCAGTTCACGAGCTGGCGGGCGTTGGCCTGCTCGAACTCGCCGGCATCCGGAGAGAGGTAGTCGACGTAGATGTGGATGTCGACCGTGCTCGAGGTCGTCGGCGCGGGGGCGGGGGCAGGGGCGGTCTCGCCACCGGCACCGGTGTCATCCGGGTCCGGAGCGGCGGATGCCTCTGCCGAGGCGGCGGTCGCACTGATGTCGGAGACGAGGATGCCGTCGTGGTCCATCCCGGCGGGCGTCAGCTGCGGCTTCGAGACCTGCGCCGACACCGCGAGGGTGATCGCGGTGCCGATGGCACCCACGGCGACCACGGCGACGGCACCGAGGATGATCCGTCGCATCACGCGCGCCCTCGACTGCTGGGCGTGCACCTTCTGTGCCTTCTCCCGCACGGCCTCACGCGAATTGCGAGGGCTGGGGACGTTCGGCGTCTCGTCGCTCGACATCGTTCCTCTAGACAGTCTCAGGGGGGCAGGGTGGCCCCGGACGCCACTCGGGCGGCGAACGCCGCGGTAGGCGGCCGAGATCGATGCTAACCAGCCAGGCTGAGAAATACCCAGATGGACGCCGGTCTGCCATACTGATCCCGACCCGATGAGGGGTCACGGTGGAGTTCTCCACCGCTCTATCACTACGGATCGTCCGGCACGTACCTGCCGGTGAAGGAGAAACACAATGGCATCTGTGACTTTCGACGAGGCCACCCGCCTCTACCCGGGCGGAACCCGCCCGGCTGTCGACAAGCTCAACCTCGAGGTCGCTGACGGCGAGTTCCTCGTCCTCGTCGGACCCTCCGGCTGCGGAAAGTCCACCTCGCTGCGCATGCTCGCCGGCCTCGAAGAGGTCAACGCCGGCCGCATCCTCATCGGCGACCGCGACGTCACCGACGTCCCGCCGAAGGACCGCGACATCGCGATGGTGTTCCAGAACTACGCGCTGTACCCGCACATGACCGTCGCCGAGAACATGGGCTTCGCGCTCAAGATCGCCGGCGTCGGCAAGGAGGAGCGCGCCACCCGCGTCCTCGAGGCCGCGAAGCTCCTCGACCTCGAGGAGTACCTGACCCGCAAGCCGAAGGCCCTCTCCGGTGGTCAGCGTCAGCGTGTCGCGATGGGTCGCGCGATCGTGCGTCAGCCCCAGGTCTTCCTCATGGACGAGCCGCTGTCGAACCTCGACGCCAAGCTCCGCGTCCAGACGCGTACGCAGATCGCGTCGCTGCAGCGTCGCCTCGGCGTCACCACGGTCTACGTCACGCACGACCAGACCGAGGCGCTCACGATGGGCGACCGCATCGCCGTGCTGAAGGACGGACTGCTCCAGCAGGTCGGTTCGCCGCGCGACCTGTACGAGAAGCCCGAGAACGTCTTCGTCGCCGGCTTCATCGGCTCCCCCGCCATGAACCTGTTCTCGGCCGATCTCGCTGAGGGCGGCATCCGCTTCGGCACCGAGGTCGTCCCGCTCGACCGCGACACGGTCGGCCGCGCCAACGGCTCGCAGGTCACGGTGGGCGTCCGCCCCGAGGACATCACGGTCGGCCCGGCCGACGGCAAGGGCCTCTCGGTCGTCGTCGACCTGGTCGAGGAGCTCGGCGCCGACGGATACCTCTACGGCCACACCGAGATCAACGGCAAGCGCGCCGACCTCGTCGCTCGCGTCGACGGTCGCAGCCACCCGAACGCAGGAGAGACCGTCACCCTCGCCGCGAACGCGGGCCACGTGCACGCGTTCGACATCGAGTCGGGTGTCCGCCTGAACGACAAGCCGATCGTCTCCGCCTGATCGGATCCACGGACGCGGCGCGGGCTGACTTCGGTC
>NZ_JBEOUR010000058.1:0-22180 GCF_040302605.1 Microbacterium sp. NPDC097977 | reverse complement strand
CGTCGGGGCCGGCGCCGGCGGTGCCGGATGGCGTTCTCCCGTGATCGCCGTGCCGTCTTCATCGACGAGGGTCGCCGGGTATCGGGCATCCGTCAGCGCCCAGTAGACGGTGTCGCGCCCGACTCGCGTGGAGAGGGACGCGCCCTCGCGCGTCAGCGCGAGCGCGCGGAGACCCTGGTCGACCGACATGGCCTCGATGAGGTGCTGATCGCTGCTGTCGATGCGCGTCCTGCCGGTGCCCGGCTCGACCGAGACCCGCACGAGACCGTGTCTCTGCGCGGTCTGGGTCACGAGGTAGCGGAGCGGCTGCGGGATCCCCGTGAGCGAGAGCGACTCGAGGAACTCGAGGATCGTCTGCTCCGTCTCGCCGAGCACGAGCGCGTGGGCGATCGACTCCGGGGTGAACCGATACGTCGACGCCTGCGCCGCCGACTCGCGTGTCGCCAGGGTGCGCAGGCGCACATCCAGCGCCGGTGCGAGCGGACCGGGGGAGATGGCGCTCAGATCGTTCTGGAGGAAGATGCGATCCACCTCGGCCGGCAGCAGCGCGGTGAGAGCGCTCGCGTCGATGTCGCCCCCGTTCCGCAGCGCCGTCGCCCAGGCGGTCTCGCCGTCGTCGTCGGTGAGCAGGCCGAGAAGGCGGGCGCGCTGGAGGAGCGCGCTGCTGCGCTCCGGCCAGGCGGCGTCCCAGGGGTGCGCCAGGGGCCACGATGCGGCGGGCGACCAGCCCCCGCGTTCGGTGCGCACGCCGCGCGGCAGCGAGTCGCGGAATCCGCGTACGAGCGTGCTCCAGCGATCTCCGACCGAGGATCGCAGCCACGCCTCGGCCGCCGTCGTGATCCGCAGCTGTCGGTCGACCTGGACGACGAGCGCCGCATCCGTCACGATCGCGATGAGGGCGTCGATCGATTCGGGCGCCATACCCGCGTCGCTCAGCATCCGCTTCTCGCCGGCGCTGATGGTGCCCCCGGCGAGCAGAGCGAACGGTCGATCGCGGGCCAGCAGGAGGATGTCGGCGAGTGCCGACACCGTGGTGAATGCCCGCTCGGCGGCGTGGGCGGTGGCGGCCTCGTCAGCGGTGCGCGGCTCGACCGCGTCGACGGGCTCCGGCACGGTGCGCTCGGCCACGGCAGCCGAGACCGGCGGGAAGGGCGAACCGTCCGGGCGGAGCAGCGCGAGCGCTCGCAGCGTGTCGGCCGACGGCCCGCTCACCCGCGCGTCGTCGGATGTCGCGGCGGCGAGCAGGCCGGCGGCTTCCGAGTGCGTCAGCGCGGGGAGGATGCGGGTCACCGAGGCCGTGTCGAGGAGGGCCTCCGCGGCGTCGAAGAAGTCCTGCCATCCCGCATCCGGTCGCACACGCCGCGCGGCGAAGAGGGTGGCGAGCTCCGCGTCGCTCGCCGCGGAGAGCCATTCGGCCAGCGGGCGTGCGTGCGTGCTCATGCCGGAGTCCTCAGGGCCGCGACGTCGCGCGACCCTTGCGGATGAAGCTCATGACGAGCAGCGCGATGATCATCAGGAAGGCGGCGGGAAGGCCCCAATACGGGATCGCGGCGACGAACGGCCAGGCTCCCGCTCCGAAGTCCTCCTGCTGCATGCCGACGGCGGTGCCGATGATGATCGCGAAGAAGCAGATGATCGAGGCCGCCGCGAGTCCGAGCGCCGTGAACGCGAGAATGCGATCCACGCGGCGAACGGGAGGCTCGAGGTCGGGACTCTGGGTGCTCATCCCTCTGAGCCTAGTCGCTGCGCGACCGCGCGGTTCCGCCCCGTGACCTACGGATTCCCTGCCGGGCGACCGGTAGGCTGGTGGTGGTCGCATCCACGCGTCCGATCCCAGCTCCACACCGACTCAGCGAGGTTTCTCCCATGCCCACCGGCAAGGTCAGGTTCTACGACGAAGACAAGGGTTTCGGCTTCATCGCCGCCGATGACGGCCAGGACGTCTTCCTGCACGCCTCGGCCATGCCGGCCGGCGCTGCGGTCAAGGCGGGGACGCGTGTCGAGTTCGGCGTCGCCGACGGCAAGCGCGGACTGCAGGCGCTGTCCGTGCGGGTGCTGGAAGCACCCCCGAGCCTCGCGAAGGCCAAGCGCAAGCCGGCCGACGACATGGCGATCATCGTCGAGGATCTCGTGAAGCTCCTCGACGGGATGGGCGGCGACCTGCGTCGCGGCCGTTACCCCTCGTCCGCCCACGGCCGCAAGATCGCGGCCGTCCTGCGCAAGGTAGCCGATGACCTCGAAGCCTGAGCCCGACGAGCGTCTTCTCGGCGCCCACGATCTCGCCCTGTCCGCACTGCACGAGATCACCCCCGCGTCGACCGTCGGCCCTGCTGCCGACTATCGGGCGGAGGACGACGGATCCGTGTCGCTGCGCTTCCAGAACCGCATGCCCGGCTACCCCGGGTGGTACTGGACGGTCACGGTCGCGCGCGTCGAGGACGCGGAGCCGACGGTGCTCGAGCTCGAGCTGCTGCCGGGCGACGGTGCGCTGCTCGCTCCGGAGTGGGTGCCGTGGGCCGAGCGTCTCGCCGACTACCGTGCGCATCAGGTCGAGCTCGCCGCGCAGGCGGCCGCGACCGAGGAGGGCGATGCGCTCGCCGTCGCCGACGAGGACGCGTCCGAGGGCGATGAGCTGGAAGACGACGAGCTCGAGGACGATGAGCTCGACGACGACGACGACGACGACGATGACGACCTCGACGACGACGACGATGATGATGATGACGACGACGATGACGACCTCGACGAGGATGACCTCGCGGCGGTGCCGCGCGAGCTGCACGCGGGTGATCTCGACGGGGTCGATATCGACGAACTCGACGACTCCGCCGCGGAAGACGAGTCGGACGAAGACGAGCCCGAGGATGACGACGAGTCCGAGGATGACGAGGACGACGATTCCGATCCCGACGCCGATGAGGATGCCTCAGACGACGAGGAGTGACCTCCGGGAATGAGAAAGGGCCGCGTGCGAACGCGGCCCTTTCTCATTCCCCCCCCGGTGTCAGGCGCTCTGCTGCGCGAGGACGTGGTCGAGGCAGCGGGTGAGCTGACGGACGTCGTCCGGCTCGATCGAGACGAACGTCGCGACCCTGAGCTGGTTGCGGCCGAGTTTGCGGTACGGCTCGGTGTCGACGATCCCGTTGGCGCGCAGTGTCTTGGCGACGGCGGCGGCGTCGACGCTGTCGTCGAAGTCGATCGTCACGACGACGGGCGAACGATGCGCGGCCTCCGCCACGAACGGCGTCGCGACAGCGGAGGATGCGGCCCAGTCGTAGAGGATGCCGGAGGATTCGGCCGTGCGTGCGCCGGCCCAGGCGAGCCCTCCGTTCGACAGGATCCAGCTCAGCTGGCTGTCGAGCAGGTGCAGGGTCGTCAGCGCGGGCGTGTTCAGCGTCTGATTGAGGCGGGAGTTGTCGAGCGCGTTCTTCAGGCTGAGGAACTCGGGGATGTAGCGATCCGAGGCGGCGATGCGCTCGATGCGATCGATCGCCGCGGGCGAGACCGCGGCGAACCACAGTCCTCCGTCGGAGCCGAGGTTCTTCTGCGGGGCGAAGTAGTAGACGTCTGCCTGAGCGAGGTCGAAATCGATCCCGCCGGCTGCGCTCGTCGCATCGATCACCGTCAGCGCCCCCTCGGCGACGACGCGGTCGATCGGAGCGGAGACGCCGGTCGAGGTCTCGTTGTGCGGCCAGGCGTAGACGTCGACGCCGTCGACGATCTCGGCGGCCGTGCGGGAGCCCGGCTCGGCCTTGCGCACGTCCGGAGCGGCGAGCCACGGTGCGGCGGCGGCCGCGGCGAACTTGCCTCCGAACTCGCCGAACACCAGGTTCTGGCTGCGGTGCTCGATCAGGCCGAAGGCCGCGGCGTCCCAGAACGCCGTCGATCCGCCGTTGCCGACGATGATCTCGTAGCCGTCGGGGAGTGTGAAGAGCGCGGCGAGGTTCTCGCGGACGCTGCCGACGAGGTTCTTCACCGGTGCCTGGCGGTGCGAGGTGCCGAGCAGTGTCGGCCCTGCGGCGAGCAGCGCATCGAGCTGCTCGGTGCGCACCTTCGAGGGGCCGCATCCGAAGCGGCCGTCAGCGGGCAGGAGGTCTCGGGGAATCTCGATCGCCATGCGTCGATTCTAGGGCGTGCCCGCGCCGTCGCCTCGCCGCGTGACGCCCCGATGTCCGCTCGGGAATGTAGGCTTGCCTAAGAAGACCCGGAGGGCCACATGACGGACTTGATCGACACCACGGAGATGTACCTCCGCACCATCCTCGAACTCGAGGAGGAGAACATCGTGCCGCTGCGCGCGCGCATCTCCGAGCGTCTCGGGCACTCGGGTCCGACCGTCTCGCAGACGGTCGGACGCATGGAGCGCGACGGGCTCGTCGTGGTCTCGGAGGATCGCAGGCTGGAGCTCACCGACGCCGGGCGCCGCAAGGCGGTCGACGTCATGCGCAAGCACCGGCTGGCCGAGCGACTGCTGTCCGACGTCATCGGCCTCGATTGGGCTTACGTGCATGAAGAGGCCTGCCGCTGGGAGCACGTCATGAGCGAGCAGGTCGAGCGTCGACTCGTCGAGCTTCTCGGACACCCCACCGAATCGCCGTACGGCAACCCGATCCCCGGTCTCGACCAGCTGGGCGACACCCCCGCCCGCACTTTCGACGAGGGCGTCATCGGGCTCGTGCAGAAGCTGAACGCCGCCGGCGCGCCGATCGAGGGCACCGTGCGGCGCCTCGCCGAGCCCGCGCAGGTCGACCCCGAGCTGCTCGAACAGCTCCGCGATGCGGGCGTCATGCCCGGCGCCAAGGGCGACTACCGCTTCAACGAGGGCTATGTGCTCATCCAGATGGAGGGCAAGGACGACGGCCTGGAGCTTCCCGTCGAGCTCGCCTCGCACATCTTCCTCGTCGGCGAGCCGCTCTGATCCTCATCCTCCCGGTCTCGGATCCGCGTGATTCCGCCGCCCCGGTGATTGCCAGCTTCACGGGGTGACAGGATCGTTATCTTCCGGTAACCTCGGACGAGTCGTCGAAGAAGCCCGCTGACGACACCCGAGAGGATCCGCCTTCCAGGCTCGTCGACCTCTCGGTCAGACCGCACAAAGTACCCGAGATACGTTCGTGCCACGAGAGCAGAGTGCCGACGAGCCAGCGCCGACAGGCGTGCAGGCGCAGGAGGATTTAGTTTTGGCCACAGACATCGAAACGCCCGCGAAGACAACCGAAGATCGAGCAGTCGCCCGCCGCACCGGCGGCCGGGTGGACGCACGCAAGGTCGTCAAGCCCCTGCGTTCGATCGCCATCTTCGGGGCAGTGGGTGCTCTCGTGGCCGCTGTGGCGCTCCCCGCGTATGCCGCCTCCAAGCCGATCGAGGCCTCGGCGACCGTCCAGCAGATGGCCGCGGTCGACGCGCAGTCCCTGGTCGTCGCCTCGGACGCCACCGCGTCGTCGCTCGGTCGGGGAACCTTCACGGCCACCACGCCTGACGAGATCGAGAAGAAGAAGGCGGAGGAGGCCGCAGCCGCACGGGCCGCAGCCGCCGCCTCGACCGCGTCGACGTCGGGCTCCGGAAACTACGACATCGGGAACTACTCCCTCGTGTCGCCCGGCTCCGGCGAGGTGCGCTACCCGCTTCCGCAGGGGTCCTACAACGTGAGCCGCACCGTCGGCGGCGCCCACCAGGGCGCGGACATGCTGGCTCCTGCGGGCACCCCAATCTACGCGGCCGCCGCCGGAGTCGTGCGTGCCTCGGCCGAGAGCATCGGCGGCTACGGCGTGGCCGTCATGCTCGACAGCGTCGTGGGCGGCCAGCGCGTGCAGACCACCTACGGGCACATGACCTACGGCTCGCGCCAGGTGCAGGCCGGCGAGACCGTCGTCGCCGGGCAGCTGATCGGATTCGTCGGAAGCACCGGGCGATCCACCGCGAACCACCTGCACTTCGAGGTGTGGGTCAACGGCGGTCTCATGGAGCCCATCGCCTGGCTCGGCGCGAACGCCGGCTGACCCCGGTCGTCTCGCCCTTCCGCGCGTCGTCACGGACACGCCTCTGAGCGTTCACCCCGGGTTCGACCCCGGTGTCCGCGGGATGGGTTAGCCTGAACCCGTTGTCGCATAGGCGGGAGAGGCAGATGGAGCGAATACCGAGCATCCGAACCATGGATGCCCTCGGTCGTCACGTCCTCCTGCATCGTCCGCAGGGACGTCACGGTCTTGCTGTGTGCAAAAGGCGCTGTCTGTAGACAGCGCCTTTTCTCATCCCTGCGAACGCTTCCGCCCTGCGCGGCTTCGTGTGAGTCGAGAGTGCCGGGAAGCCGTCCCGGCGGATCGAGAGGATGACGATGCGCACACTGGTACTGAACGCAGGATACGAACCGCTCGCGATCGTGTCGTTCAAGAGAGCACTGGTCCTGGTCATGAACGACAAGGCCACCGTGATCGAACGCGTGGAGGGCGACCCGGTCTGGGGCAGCCACGGCGTCTACGATCGCCCGGCCGTCATCATCCTCTCCCGGTACGTGCGCATCCCGTCCAGCAGGCGCGTGCCCGTCACCCGCCGCGGTGTGCTCCGTCGGGACAACCACCGCTGCGGCTACTGCGGCAAAGCGGCGTCGACGATCGATCACGTGATGCCCCGATCCCGTGGGGGCGCCGACTCCTGGGAGAACCTCGTCGCCTGCTGTCTCCGATGCAACAACATCAAGAGCGACCGCACCCCGCAGGAGATGCGGTGGGAGCTGCGCTTCGCTCCCCGGCCTCCCCACGGCTCCGCCTGGACCGTCCGCGGCACCGAGCGAGGCGACCCCCGATGGGAGCCGTATCTGGCTCTGGCCGCCTGAGCGAGGGCGGGGGTTCCTCTAGAATGAAATCCTCGCCCCCGTAGCTCAGCAGGATAGAGCAGCCCTCTCCTAAAGGGCAGGTCGCTGGTTCGAATCCAGTCGAGGGCACCCTTCTCGCTCACTGCTCGCGCGTCCGCTCAGGGATGCGGCTCTCATCACCGCGTCGAAGTTCGCGTCCAGAACCGACGCAGCCCGCCCTGCGGTCCAGCGGGTGCCGTGGGCATCGCGATACTCGAGCAGCGTGAGAGCATCCGCCGTGCTTCCCGCTCCGAGGCTCGTCTGATGAAGCGAGAGGACCTCGAGGGTGATGCCTGAGTCGACGAGAGCGGACACGAGGCTCTCGACGGGCCCGGCGCCGACCCCTCGATGGGTGCGCTCTGCCGAGTCCGACCGCAGAGTGACGTGCACCTGGGAGCCGTCCAGCCGATAGTTCGTCAGCGTCGGCATATCTCTCGCAGGCGCAGGCAGGTAGGTGTGCGCGAACAGGGCCCACAGGTCCGTCGCCGTCAGCTCATCGCCGACACTGTCGGCATGCGCCTGAACCGTCTTCGCGAACTCGATCTGGAGTCGCCGTGGCAGCTCGATCCCGAACTCCTTCTCGAGCAGATAGGCGATACCGCCCTTCCCCGATTGCGAATTGACCCTGATGACAGCGTCGTAGCTGCGACCGAGGTCGGCGGGGTCGATCGGCAGGTAGGGGACGAGCCACCGCTGTTCGCGAGCATCCGCGCCTGAGGCACCGGCGCGGGAGCGATGCTCGGCGAGTCCCTTCCGGATCGCATCCTGATGGGTGCCGCTGAACGCGGTGTGCACGAGGTCGCCGACGTAGGGATGCCGTGGATGCACCTCGATGCCGTTGCAGTGCTCGACGGTGCGTCGGATCTCGTCGATGTCCGAGAAGTCGATCATCGGATCCACTCCCTGCGCGTGAAGATTGAGGGCGAGGGTCGCGAGGTCGACGTTGCCGGTGCGCTCGCCGTTGCCGAAGACGCATCCTTCCACACGCTCCGCCCCCGCGAGCACCGCGAGCTCGGCGCAGGCGACCCCGGTGCCGCGGTCGTTGTGAGGGTGGACGGAGAGGATCACTCCTTCTCTCCTGGCGAGGTTGCGGTGCATGTACTCGATCTGGTCCGCGTACACGTTCGGCGTCGCGACTTCGACGGTCGCGGGCAGGTTCAGGATCACCGGGCGCTCGGGTGTCGCATCCCAGAGCGTGGTCACGGCGTCGCACAGGTCGAGCACGTAGTCGGGTTCGGTGAGGTTGAAGACCTCGGGCGAGAACTGGAAGCGCACATCGGGGAGTCCGTCGGTGAGATCGAGCACATCCTGCCCCGCTCTCAGGATCAGGTCCTTCAGCTCGGTGCGGGTGCGACCGAGGACGGTGTCCCGCCAGGTGGGGGCGGTGGCCGTGTAGACGTGGATGACGACCGGGTTGCGGATGCCGCGCACCGACTCCACCGTGCGTTCGATCAGATCGCGACGCGCAGCGGTGAAGACGACGATGGTGACGTCGTCCGGGGCGAGGTCCGACGAGGCGAGGAGCCTGACGAAGTCGTAGTCCGTCTGCGAGGCGGAGGGATAGCCGACCTCGATCTCCTTGTAGCCCATCGTGACGAGGAGCTCGAAGAAGCGCCGTTTGCGCACCGGATCCATGGGCTCGGCGAGCGCCTGGTTCCCGTCGCGGAGGTCGACCGGCACCCACAGCGGCGCGGCCGTCAGCTGGGCGGTCGGCCACTCGCGGTCGACGAGCGGCACGGCGACGCGGTCGAACACCGAGGCGTAGCGATGCGACGGCATCTGGGACCGGCGTTGGCGGTTCCATGACGGCGACGAGTCCGGCACCGGGCCGGCGGGGGTGGAGAGGGTGGGGAACAGCATGGACATCGGGAACTCCTCGGTGCGGGGGTGTGATGACCGGCGGCGCGGTGCACCCCACGACGGGGAGCCGGTCGGCTAGGTCCCGTCGTGGCGCAGAAGGAGGAGGTCGAGCGTCACGCACTCACCGTAGCAACTCCTCAGACAAGTTGACAAGTTAAGATGAACGCATGACTCGGATCGAACGCACGCCTCTTGCCGACCAGGCGTCGGACATCCTGATGGCGCGCATCGGCTCGGGGGAGTGGCAACTCGGACAGAAGCTCCCGGGGGAGACCACGCTCGCCGTGCAGCTGGGTGTCGGACGTTCGACGATCCGCGAGGCCATCCGTCAGCTGGCAGGACGGGGAATGCTGGCGACGCGTCAGGGGTCGGGAGTGTTCGTCACCGCACTCGAGGCGCCCGAGGACTGGGATGCCGTGCTCCGCCGCGCCGATATCGTCGCGGTCATCGAGGCGCGCACGGCGATCGAGACGGAGGCCGCCGCTCTCGCTGCGTCGCGCCGCACGGCATCCGATCTCCGGCTCATCCGTCGAGCGCTCGTCGGTCGCCGAGCCCACCACTCGGGGGTCGAGGCGCATGTCGATGCCGACACCGCGTTCCATCGCAGCATCGTCGCGGCCGCCCACAACCCGATCCTGCTCGAGCTGTTCGACGGCTTCACCCCGCGTATGCGGCAGGCGATGATCGAGATGCTCCGGCTGCGTGCGGACGACGGCGGTCGGGCCGATGACGACCGCCACGCACTGCTCGCCGACGCCGTCGCGGCGCGCGACTCCGCACGGGCGGCCGCCGAGAGCCGCACCCATCTCGTCGACCTCGCGAAGACGCTCGGCTGACGGTCGTCATCGACCTCAGTCGCGACCGCTGCGCCACAGCTTCGACGGCCACCAGATCACTCGACCGAGGTCGTACGCGAGCGCCGGCACGAGCAGCGAGCGCACCACGAACGTGTCGAGCAGCACACCGAACGCGACGATGAACGCGAGCTGCGCGAGGAACAGGATCGGGATCACCGACAACGCCGCGAAGGTCGCAGCGAGCACGAGCCCCGCCGACGTGATCACGCCGCCCGTGATCGAGAGGCCGCGGAGCACGCCCTCGCGCGTGCCGTGGGCGAGCGACTCCTCCCGCACCCGCGTCATGAGGAAGATGTTGTAGTCGATGCCCAGCGCGACGAGGAACACGAAACCGTAGAGCGGAACGGCGGGATCCGCCCCGGGGAAGTCGAACACGCCGTTGAACACCAGCGCGGACACCCCCATCGCGGTGCCGAAGGACAGCACCGTGGTGATGATGAGGAGCACGGGTGCGAGGACGGATCGCAGCAGGAGCATCAGGATGACCATGATCACCACGAGGATGACGGGGATGATCAGGTTGCGGTCGTGGATCGAGGCGTCGTTCGTGTCGACCGCGGTGGCGGTGACCCCGCCGACCAGCGCATCCAGATCGTCCAGCGAGGTGCGCAGCTCCCGCACCGTCGCGGCGGCGGCGTCGGAGTCGGCCGCGTCGGTCAGGGTGCCCTGCACCAGCACGTCGCCCGCGACGACGGTCGGCTCCGGCACCGCCGTGCCGGGAGGACCGACCGCCTGCAGGCCGTCCGCGGTGACGGGGGCCGAACCGCTCGGGGAGTCGGATGCGGCGACGGTTACGCCGTCGATGCCGTCGTCGGCCAGGAGCACATCGGCCGCGTCCTGAAGATCCTCCTCGGCGACGATGACGTACACCGGGCTGCCGGATCCGCCGGGGAAGTGCTCGCCGAGAGCGACCTGGCCGTCTCGGGCCTCCGAGCTTCCCAGCACGAGGTCGGACTGCGGGACACCGCTCGCGTTGAGCTGCAGGACCCCGGCGGCGCCGGCGACGAGGACGAGGGTGGTCGCGATCCAGATCACGCGGGGGTGCCTGGTGATCAGGTGCGAGAGCCGCGCCCACAGGCCGGTCGTGCGCATGCCGTGCTCCTCGGCGACGACCTCGGGCTCGAACGCCGGACGTCGAGGCCAGAACACCGCCCGGCCGAACAGCAGCAGCAGTGCCGGCAGCAGGGTGAGCGCGGCGAGCATCGCGAACACGATGCCGATCGCGGCCACCGGGCCGAGGGTGCTGTTGGATTTGAGGTCGCTCAGCAGCAGGCACAGGAGTCCCGCGATCACCGTGCCGCCCGAGGCGGCGATCGGCTCCACCGAGCCCTTCCAGGCTGCCAGCACAGCGGCTCCCTTGTCCTGCATCACCCGCAGCTCCTCGCGGAACCTGGCGACGAACAGCAGGGCGTAGTCGGTCGCCGCGCCGATCACGAGGATGAACAGAATGCCCTGGGTCTGCCCGCTGAGCAGCAAGACCTCGAACTTGGCCAGCCACCACACGACCAGGAGTGCCACGCAGAGCGCGAAGAGGCTCGTGGAGAGTACGACGAGCGGCAGCAGGAACGAGCGGTAGACCAGCACGAGGATCACCAGTACGGCGAGCAGCGCGACGCCGAGCAGTAGCCCGTCGATGCCGGCGAACCCGGCGACGAGGTCGGCGCTGAACCCCGCCGGGCCCGTGACGTACACGGTCACCCCGGCCGGTGCGGCCTCGCGGAGCTGGGCACCGAGCGCGTCGACCGCATCCGCGAGCTCCGCGTCGCCCTCGATCGGGATGAAGGCCTGCACGGCCCGTCCGTCGTCGGAGGTGAGGGCCGGCGAGACGTCCGCGCTCACGCCCTCGGTCGAGGGCGCGTCGGCCACAGCATCCGAGATCGTCTGCAGATCGGACTCCGACAGCTCGCCGTCGCTCACGAAGACGGCGATCGCGGGGATGGCGTCGCTGTCGGTGAACGCGCCCAGCAGCTTCTGCACCTGGGTCGCGTCGGCGGATTCCGGCAGATAGCTCGTCTGATCGTTGGAGGAGACCTCGTCGACCTTGCCGAACAGCGGCCCTCCGAGTCCCGCCCCGACCAGCCAGACCAGGATCAGTGCGACGGGGAGGAGGACGCGCATCCAGGAACGCCGCCGCGAACGCTCTCGGATCGGCGGGGTCGGCGCATGCTCAGGGCTGGACATCGGATTCCTCTCGAGGACTGTGCGGGGAGGCGGGCAGGGTACGGCGGGGGAGTCGGTGCGGGTGGTGCGCGTGCGGGGGTTCAAGAGCTGCGGCGCTCAGGACACCCAGGCGAGGATCAGGATCATCGTCGCGAGGAAACCGGCGAAGTAGTTCAGCGTGATGAACCGGCGCCACGCGCGATTCGTGCCGGGGGAGCTCTCGTCGGTCACCGTCCACCACGGGGCCGCGTTCACGATGTAGGGCACGGCGAGGAGAGCGCCGAGCGGGCCGGGCCACGCGGTGAACAGCATCGCGATCCCCGCGAGCGTCCACAGCGCGATCGACAGACGGACGGTCGCACGGGCTCCGATCACCGTGGCGATCGAGCCGATTCCGCCCTCGCGGTCGGGGCCGATGTCCTGCACGGCGCCGAACGCATGCGCCGCCATCCCCCAGAGGAAGAAGGCGACCAGCACGAGCGCGACCGTCGGCGTGATCATCGCGCCCGCCAGGGTCAGCCCCACGATCGCCGGTGTGACGAAGTGCAGGCTGGAGGTCGTGGAATCGAGGAACGGCCGCTCCTTGAAGCGCAGCCCGCGTGCGGAGTACGCGATGACCGCGAAGACGCTCACCGCCAACCAGAACCACGAGGCGGGGTTTCCCACGATCACCAGATAGACGAGGAACGGGATGTTCGTGATCGCCGCCGACCACAGCGTGGCGCGGTGGATGCGCGGCGCGAGCAGAGCGCCCTCGATGCCGCCCTTGCGCGGATTCGCCAGGTCCGAGGCGTAATCGAACACGTCGTTGATGCCGTACATGGCGAGGTTGTACGGCACCAGGAAGTACAGGGTGCCGATGATCAGCGTCAGGTCGACGTCACGCGTGCTCAGCAGATAGGCCGCGGCGAAGGGGAAGGCGGTGTTGATCCAGCTGATGGGACGCGACGACAGGATGATCTGCGCGATGTCGCGCCCCAGAGAGCCGCGCGTGGCGGAGGTCATGAGGTCCCCTCCGCATCGCGGCGGCCGCGCCGGGCGCGCAGCACGGCCCACAATGCCGGGAGCAGGATGGCGCCGGCGATCGGATAGGCGAAGTCCTCCAGTGGCGCGAGGCCGATGTGCACGCCGAGCAGATGCGCGGGCGAGTAGTGGAACAGCCCGGTCGCGATCATCAGCGTGTCGAACACCGCGGTGAGGATGACGAGGGCCACGAGGGTCAGGGCGATCGCCCCGAGACGTGCGCGCCGCCGGCCCGCGATCAGCGAGAGCACGATCGCGGCGATCACGGCGGCGCCGACGAACCAGGCCGAGAGCTCGAGATAGGTCACAGGCGCACCTCGCTCCGGGTCCGGGCGCGTGTCGACAGCAGCCGTACCGAGCCCGTGTAGAGGACCATGGTGCACACGACCAGGAAGAGCAGGAACACCGGCTCCTCGATCGGCAGTTCCGGTGCGAGCACGATGCCGGTCGCGACGACCGCGTCACCTCGGAAGAAGATCCCCCCGGCGATGCCGGCGATGTCCCAGATCAGGAAGAACGCGAGGCCGAGGATCGTGACGAGGGATGCCGAGACGGCATCCCTCCAGAAGAAGAGCCGGAAGCGTCGATCGAGAAGCAGCATGCAGCCGAGGACGAGGAGCAGCACCGCGAGGTAGACGAATCCCATCACGACGCGCTCGCCGCCGGATCGGCCGCCGCGGGGGCGTCCAGCGGTCCGCTGGAATGGTCTCCGCGGATTCGCTTGAGCACGATCTCGGCACTGATCAGGCACATCGGCACGCCCACACCCGGTGCGGTCGTGGCTCCGGCGTAGTACAGGCCGGCGACGCGGCGCGATGCGTTCTGGGCGCGGAACATCGCACTCTGCGACAGGATGTGCGCGGGGCCGAGCATCCCGCCGCGCCACGAGTTGTACTCCTCGAGGAAGTCAGCGGGCCCCTTGGTCTCGCGCACGACGATGCGGTCACGAAGGTCGGGGATGCCGGCCCAGGCGGCGATCTGATCGATCGCGGCATCCGCCGTGCGCTCGATCAGCGCGGAGCCCGCACCGTCGGATCCGCCGCCGCCCAATGCGGTGTCGGCGGGGATCGGCACCAGCACGAAGAGGTTCTCGTGCCCTTCCGGCGCCACCGAGTCGTCGGTCGCGCTGGGGCGGCAGACGTAGATGGACGCGGGGGCGGGGATCGTCGGCTCATCGCCGAAGATGGCGTCGAAGTTGGCGTCCCAGTCCTCGGTGAAGAACAGCGAATGATGCGGGAGGTCGGGAAGCGAGCCGCGCACGCCGAGCATGACGAGCACCGCGCCCGGGCCGCTCGTGCGCCGTTGCCACCACGAGTCGGGGTAGGTCCGCAGATGGGCGGGGAGCAGCGCCGTCTCGGTGTGGTGCAGGTCGGCGCCCGACACCACGATGTCCGCCTCGACCGCGTGTGCGGTGCCATCGGCGTCGCGCCATTCGAGGCCCGTGGCCGTGGGGTTCCCGGAACGGATCCCCGTCGTGATCGCCGTGACATCGGCATTGCGCACGATCCGGACCCCGGCGGACTCCGCGACGGCGGCGATCCTCTCGACGACGCGCCAGAAGCCGCCCTGCGGATAGCTCACGCCCTCGTCGAGGTCGAGCGCGCTCATCAGGTGGTACATCGCCGGTGCCGTGCGGGGGTCCGTGCCGAGGAACACCGCGGGATAGCCGAGCAGCTGGCGGATCACCGGATCGCGGAACCGGCGAGCGGCGAACGACTGCAGGCGTGTGCCCAGCAGCGTGAAGAGACGCGGGAGGGCACGGAGCACCTCGGGGGTCATCAACCCGCGCAGCCGCGTGAACGGGTTGTAGAGGAAGTAGCGCTCTGCCATCACCCTGGCCTCGTGCGCGGAGTCGAGGTAGGCATCGAGGGCCTTCGCCGCACCCGGCTCGCGCGACTCGAAGAGCAGGGACACCTCGTCGCGCCCCGCGGGAACGGTGACGGACGGAGAGGGGGAGCCGTCTGCCGACGGCTGCCGGAAGACGCGGTAGCCGGGGTCGAGCAGCGTGAGATCAAGCTGCGCCTCGGTGCTGGTGCCCATCATCGCGAAGAAGTGGTCGAACACCTCGGGCATCAGATACCACGACGGACCGGAGTCGAAACGGAAGCCGTCGCGCTCGATCGTGCCCGCACGGCCGCCGACCCTGCCGTTCTTCTCGTAGACGGTCACCTCGTGCCCGTCGCGGGCGAGCAGCCCCGCGACGGCCAGGCCCGCGACCCCGGCGCCGACGACGGCCACGCGGCTCATCGGTCGCGCTCCAGCGATGTCACGAGCACGGCGCGGGCCGTGAGCAGGGCCTTCATGGGATCGGGCACTCTGACCCGCTTCTCGTAGAGCACGGCGGACGGGGTCCTCGCGATCCTCGTCGTCAGGGCCTCGAAGAGCGCGAGCGCGCTGCGGACGGCGGCGCGGGCGTCCTTCGGCAGGAGCGGGATCGCGCGCCGCGCGTCGGTGAGCTGCATTCTGATGGTGCGTACCCAGTCGTCTCTGTCGGCGTCGGTGAGCCGTGCCGATCCGCCGAGGTACCCCCGCTGGAGTCTGTCGGTGTCGTCGGCGAGGTCTCGCAGGAAGTTCACGTTCTGGAATGCCGCGCCGAGCCGGCGGGCGCCGTGGGTCAGGATCTCCCGTTCACGGGCGGTGCGGCGCTCGCCGCGGAGGAACACCTGCAGGCACATGAGGCCGACCACCTCGGCCGAGCCGTAGACGTAGCGGGCGTGCGCGTCGGCGTCGTACGGGGTGAAGTCCGCCGCGGCGGCGATGTCGGCGCCCATCGAGTCGAAGAAGGGCTGCGTGAGGTCTTCGCCGATCCCGCAGTCCCGAGCGGTCCTGGCGAAGGCGTGCAGCACGAGATCGGTGCTGTAGCCCGCCCGCATCGCACGGTGCGTCTCGGCGACGTACGACGCGAGCGCCTCGGTCTGCGCGGCGGCATCGAGTCCGGCCTGAGCGGCGACGCCGTCGACGACCTCGTCGGCGATGCGCACCATCGCGTAGATGTTGCGCACGTGCTGACGGTGCCGCTCGCCGAGCAGGCGCGTCGCGAGGCCGAAAGACGTGGAGTACGTGCGGATCACTTCGGTCGATGCGGTGTCGGCGGCGCGGCTGAATCGGCCGAGGCTCTCCTCGGGGGAGCCGTCGCGGGTCGGTGTCATACCTGTCGTCCTTCGAGGCGGGAGGCGGAGACGAGGATCGCTCGTGCCGCGTCCGAGGTGATCTGTCCGTCGCGCTCGGCCTCGCTGAGCAGTGCGTAGACGCCGTCGAGCTGCTCGCCGATCAGGCCGACCACGAACCGCTCCGCGCCGCAGCCCCGCAGCAGGTCGCGGATCGCCGTGGCGTCCTGCAGGCTCAGGTCGACCGCGCCGAATCGCGGGGCGATCTGCGGCCACGCATCGGTCGACCTCGCGAAGGCGATGATCGCGGTCTCCTTGCCCTCGCGCAGATCGGAGAAGGCGTCCTTGCCGTGGGCCCGATGATCGCCGAACACGCACAGCAGGTCGTCCTGCAGCTGGTAGGCGAGGCCCAGGCGGCGTCCGACGTCTTCGAGCGTCTGCTCCGCCGAGACGGAGGCCCCGGCGAGCAGCGCGGCCGCCCGCAGGGGAAGGGAGAACGAGTACGTCGCGGTCTTGTAGACGCTCATGGCCAGGACCGTGTCGACGTCCGAGGGGATGATGCCGTGGCTCAGCGCGACGTCGGTGTGCTCGCCCGCCACGGTCTCGAGGATCGTCTGCTCCACCAGATCGAGAAGGCGGGAGCGGGCGTGCGAGGGGACATCGGCTCGGGCGAACCCGATGATGGCCGCCGAGAGCAGCAGATCTCCCATCAGGATCGCACTCGAGCGAGCCCAGTGCAGCGAGTCCTCCTCGGTCACGCCGGGGCTTCCCGCAGCGAGCGCGCCGATCAGGTTGGGTCGCCGGCGTCGCGTCAGGTCGCCGTCGATGACATCGTCGTGAAGGAGGAACGCGTAGTGCAGCAGCTCGATGTGCGCCGCGATGTCCACTGCCGCGAGGTTCGGCTCCTCACCCGCGTCGGGGGAGAGTGCGCGGTGGATGTCGAGAAGAAGCCGCGGGCGCACGAGCTTGCCGCCGAGAGCGTGATCCGCGGTCGCGCGCCACAGCGCGGCGAACTCGCGGCCGTATGCCTCCGCATTCTCGCAGTGGAAGGCGAACCGCTGTCTCAGCACCTCTTCGAGGCGGGTGCTCATGTCTTCTCGTATCGCCACCGGGGGCATGATCAGAGGACTCCGAGCTCGCGAAGCCGGGGGAGCTGCTCGGTGAGCCAGGGGCTGAAGGCGAAGGGCGCGCCGTCGACCGACCGGGCGAAGTCGGCGGGATCGACCCACGCCCACTCCGCGACTTCGTCGGGGTCGGGGGAGAGTGCGCCGTCGGCGATGGCGACGTGCACGGGGCAGATCTCGTTCTCGACGATGCCGCTCGCATCCACCGCGCGGTAGCGGTAGTCCGGGAGGACGAGGGAGATGTCGGTGATCCGAAGGCCGAGTTCGTCGAGCGCTCGCCGCCGGACGGCATCCGTCATGACCTCGTCGGGGCGGGGATGTCCGCAGAAGCTGTTGGTCCACACGCCCGGCCAGGTGCGCTTCGACAGGGCGCGGCGGGTGACGAGCAGGCGTCCCTCATGGTCGAGCACGTAGCACGAGAAGGCCAGGTGCAGGGGGGTGTCGGTCGTGTGCACCGCGTCTTTCGCGAGGACTCCGATCGCGACTCCGTCAGGGGAAAGGAGGGTGACCTCATCCATCGGGGGAACCTCCTTGATTTCGCTAGCTTAGCTAATAATCAACATAACATGAATCCAATGGTGTGTAGCATGATGTCATGCGCAACGGACCCGACGCCAGTCCCCCGGGGGACGGTGCGTCGGACGCCCTCGTGGCACGGGAAGGCGAGTTCGCCGAGAGGCTGTCGCACGCCGCGCTCTACGACGTGGATTCGAGCGATCCCCGCAGCGCTCTGATCGACCGCTCGGGCGTCGACCCCGAAGATCTTCGGCAGATCGCGCAGGTCATGGGGGCCCTGGGTGAGCTCAGGGATGCGGAGCAGAAGCTGTCTCTGGCGTCGCGGCGCTACATGCGTCTGAACGACACGGACATGAGAGCGCTGCATTACCTGATCGTGTCGGAGAACCGCGGGGGAACCGCGACGCCGGGCGCGATCGCCACGCATCTGGGGATCTCCACGGCATCGACAACCAAGCTGCTGGATCGGCTCGAGAAGGGTGGGCACATCCGTCGGGCGCCGCATCCGACCGACCGACGCGCGCTCGCGATCTCGATCACTGCGGAGACCCGCCGGGCGGCCATGGAGACGGTGGGGAAGCAGCAGGCGAAACGGTTCTACTCGGCTGCGCGACTGACGTCGGAGGAGCGGGACGTGGTCATCCGCTTCCTCTCCGACATGGCGCAGGAGATCGCGATCCGGGATGAGCCGTGGGCCCAGGCCGGAGTCGCGACCTCCGAGTGAGTCAGTGCGCGGCGTTGTATGCCTCGACGACGGGATTGGGAATGCGTCCCCGCTCCGACAGCGTGTAGCCGTTGTCATTCGCCCAGGCCCTGATCGCGGCGACCTCGGGATTGCGTCCCTGACGCTTTCTCGGTGCAGCGGAGCGCGTCGCCGCGGAGGACCCGGCCCGACGTCCTGCCGAGATGTACGGCTCGAGCGCCGCGCGCAATTCTTCGGCATGCGCGGTATTCAGATCGATCTCGTACGAGGTGCCATTCAGCGAGAAATGCACGGTCTCGCCTTCGCCCACCTCCAGGACCGACCCATCGATGTCATCGACCAACTGGTGCACAATTCTTCTAGCCATGTGATGACATTACCGCGAGCGGCGAATAGCTGCGCATTTATTCGTGACCGGGGTCGATCAATTTCAGCCCGACGATGCAACCGACCAATCCCAGAAGAAGCAGGATGCGTGGCCAGGAGATATCGCTCTCTCCGGTCACCATCGCCCACACGACGGTGAGAGTGGCGCCGATGCCCACCCACACGGCGTAGGCGGTGCCGGTGGAGATCTCACGCATGGCGAAGGCGAGACCGGCCATCGAGAGCAGCAGTCCGCCGACGAAGATGACGCTCGGCCAGAGTTTGGTGAATCCCTCGGACTTGCCGAGGGCGGTCGCCCACACGGCCTCGAGGACTCCGGAGACGATCAGCACGATCCACGACATGAGTGGTCCTTTCGGACCAGTCTTTGCGCTCACCGGGTACTGGTCTGCCTCGTCCGGGGCCGGTGATCGCCGACCGTCATCCAGGCTAGCCGTGCGCGCTGGGCAGGGGCTGTGCACCCGCTGCCTGCGGCCCCACGGCCTCGGTCAGGGGAGCAGCCCCGCCCGACGCGCCTTCGTGACCGCGGCGTGCCGGGTGGATGCGTCCAGCTTCGACATCGCCGTGCCGAGGTAGGCCTTCACGGTGCCCTCGCGCAGACCCAGCTGGGTGGCGATCTCGCCGTTGGTCGCGCCGAGGGCCGCGCAGGCGAGGACGTCCGTCTCTCGTCGCGAGAGATGCACGGTCGTGATCGGGCCCGTCGTCGGGGACGCGGCATCTCCTGACAGCGTCAGCAGCCGGCGCTCCACCTGAGCGATGCGCGCGCGCAGCTCCGCGTCGTCGACCGAGGCCGCGATGCTGCGAAGCTCGGCGAAGCTCTCCCGCAGCTCTTCGCGCTGACGCGCCGGCACCGCATCGGATGCCGGGCCCGCGGCCCGCAGGCGTCGCTCCACCTCGTCGCGGACGCGCAGTTCCTCCGCGACCGAATGGGCGACCTGCATCGCGGGGGCAGTGGTCACGCCCCCCACCGGCGTCCGGTCCCAGGACCCGGCGTAGAGCACTCCGCGGGGGCGTCCGTCCACGATGATCGGCAGTGCGAGCAGGGTGCGCAGACCCTCGCCGAGCACGAAGACGTCGTAGTCGTGGGTGATCTGCTGCGAGGATCCGTAGTCGTTCGTCATGCGCGGACGCAGCTCCATCATCGCCCGGCCACCCAGACCGCGTTCGGGCTTGACGCGCAGGCCGTCGAGGCTGCGGGTGCGGTTGCCGACGATGCTCGTGACGCTGACGACCCCGTCGTCGATCAGGCCGCCGAACGTGACCGGGAACCTCGTGCGCTGGGCGAGCTCGCGCACCGCCCGGGCGACGAGCTCGGTCTCGGACTCGCTCGCGGTCGATGTGCTCACGACTACCTACTTTCGGGGGTGACGGCGCTGTTCCCCGTTTCGTAGCGTCGACCCTATCATTCGCCCGGCAGGCGAGGGCGAGCCGTAGACCATGTGGCAAGGAGGCCCCATGACCGACCATCCGACGGCGGATTCCGCAGGCGCGATCGATTACATCGCGGTTGAAGAATCCCCCCGATTCCGTGAATTGAAGAAGACCCAGCGGTCGTTCATCTTCCCGCTCGCGGCATTCTTCCTGATCTGGTATTTCGTCTATGTCCTGCTCGCCGCGTTCGCGATCGACTTCATGTCGCAGCGAGTGTGGGGCGATATCACCGTCGGCCTGCTGATGGGGCTCGGCCAGTTCGTGACCACATTCGCCATCACGATGGGTTACGTCGCATTCGCGAACAGGAAGCTCGATCCGATCGCGACGGAGATCCGCGAAGGTCTCGAGAAGGCGCAGGGTGACGCATGAACGCCGTGCACGCGGCGACCGCCGCTCCTACGGTCGAGAGCAACCCGATCCTCAACATCTCGATCTTCGCGGCCTTCGTGGCGGTGACGCTGTTCATCGTCATCCGCGCGAGCCGCAACAACAAGACGGCCGCCGACTACTACGCGGCCGGACGCTCGTTCACCGGCCCCCAGAACGGATTCGCGATCGCCGGCGACTACCTGTCGGCGGCGTCGTTCCTCGGCATCTGCGGGGCGATCGCGATCAACGGGTACGACGGATTCCTGTATTCCATCGGCTTCCTCGTCGCCTGGCTCGTCGCCCTGCTGCTGGTCGCCGAGCTGATGCGCAACACCGGCAAGTTCACGATGGCCGACGTCCTCTCCTTCCGGCTCACGCAGAAGCCGGTGCGCATGGCGGCCGCGATCACGACCCTCGCGGTCTGCTTCTTCTATCTGCTGGCGCAGATGGCGGGCGCCGGCGGACTGGTCTCGCTGCTGCTCGGCATCGACGGCCGCGTGGGGCAGTCGATCGTGATCGCGGTGGTCGGCGTGCTGATGATCGTGTACGTGCTCATCGGCGGCATGAAGGGAACGACCTGGGTGCAGATCGTCAAGGCGTTCCTGCTCATCGGCGGCGCCATCGCCATGACGATCTGGGTGCTCGCCATCAACGGGTTCAACCTGAACACGCTTCTCGAAGCCGCCGTCGCCAACTCCGACAAGGGCGAGGCGATCCTCGGACCTGGTCTGCAGTACGGCGCGAACCCCTGGGACTTCCTGTCTCTCGGCATGGCGCTGGTGCTGGGCACCGCGGGACTCCCGCACGTGCTGATGCGCTTCTACACGGTGCCGACGGCCAAGGAGGCGCGGCGCTCGGTGGTGTGGGCCATCTGGCTGATCGGCGGGTTCTACCTGCTGACGCTGGTGCTCGGCTACGGCGCGGGTGCCCTCGTCGGTGCCGATGTGATCGCGGCCGCCCCCGGTGGGCCGAACTCCGCGGCCCCGCTGCTCGCGCTCTACCTCGGTGGGCCCGTGCTCCTCGGGTTCATCTCGGCGGTCGCGTTCGCCACGATCCTCGCGGTGGTCGCGGGGCTCACGATCACGGCTGCGGCGTCCTTCGCGCACGACATCTACGCGAACGTGATCCAGAAGGGCAGGAAGGATGCCTCGGGCGCGCCGGTCGTGACCGATCCGAATGCCGAGGTGCGGGTGGCCCGTCGGACGGTCGTCGTGATCGGCATCCTCGCCATCGTGGGCGGGATCGGCGCCCAGGGGCAGAACATCGCCTTCCTCGTGGCGCTGGCGTTCGCGGTCGCGGCATCGGCCAACCTGCCCACGATCCTCTACTCGCTCTTCTGGCGTCGGTTCAACACCCGCGGTGCGGTGTGGAGCATGTACGGCGGGCTCGCGGCAGCGATCATCCTGATCGTGCTGTCGCCGGTCTTCTCCGGCTCACCCACCTCGATGATCCCCGGGATCGACATCGTGCTGTGGCCGATGAACAACCCGGGCATCGTGTCGATCCCGCTCGGGTTCTTCCTCGGCTGGCTCGGAACGATCACGAGCCGTACGAAGGAATCCCCGCAGCTCGCCGCGGAGATGGAGGTGCGCTCGCTCACCGGGTTCGGTGCGGAGAAGGCGGTCGATCACTGACCGCCCCGAGCCCGCCGTCGCGCGGGTGAGCGGAACGTGGGCCCCCCCCGCCGCCGCCCCCGGGGGCCCGGGCGCGGCCCCCCCCCCCGGCGCAGGCAGGCCGGGTGCCGGGGGGGCGGGGGGGCCGCCCCGCCGGGCCCCCCCCCCGCCGCCGGG
>NZ_JBEOUR010000057.1:0-22220 GCF_040302605.1 Microbacterium sp. NPDC097977 | reverse complement strand
CGCCTCCTGAGCGGGCGGGGCGAGGCGGCCGCCTCCTGAGCGAGCGAAGCGAGACGAAGGACGGGACAGGACCATGGTGAAGATAGGCAGCTACCAACGTGTGGACGTGACGGATGCCGCGGCATCGCTCGTCCGTGACCTCACGGTGCAGCACGGCCCCCTGATGTTCCACCAGTCGGGAGGATGCTGCGACGGCTCGTCGCCCATGTGCTTTCCGGTGGGGATGTTCCTCACCGGGCCGAGCGATGTGCTCCTCGGCGCGCTCGACGTCGGCCTCGACGCACCGGTGGAGGTCTTCATGTCGGAGTCCCAGTTCGAGTACTGGAAGTACACGCATCTCACGATCGACGTCGTTCCGGGGCGAGGAGCCGGATTCAGCGTCGAGGGGCCGACGGGGATGCGGTTCCTGATCCGTTCGCGAATGTTGAATGACGCAGAGTTCGAGTACTTCGGGCTCACGTCGTCATCGACCTGACGGCCCCGGGATCGACGCCGTGAGCGCATGGCGGGGCCGTGTCGTGGAGAGTGCGCAAAGGCGGAGGGAGGATGATGTGCCCCGTGGACACATTCTCGGTCGCGAAGCTCGTCGCGGGGCGCCCCCTGGGGGAGCAGCTCTTTCACGTGCTGGCCGGGGCGATCGTCTCGGGCGAACTCGCCGAGGGGGAGCGGATCAACGACGAGAGCATCGCCCGGCACTTCCAGGTCTCGCGCATGCCGGTGCGGGAGGCCTTGCAGCGGCTGGACAGGCTGGGCCTCGTGCAGATCATGCCGAGCAGGCGCACCGTCGTCACCGTCGTCACCGAGCAGTCGATCCGAGAGGCTCTCTCCTACGCGGGCTACGAGGCCGGTGTCGCCGTGCACGCCGGACTTCCGCGATGCAGTCCTGACGAGCGGATCGAGGCCGAGGCGCTGGTGCGCGCCGTGGTGGATGCGCTGGACGAGCCCGCTCGGGCCTCGAAGGCCCGGCGAGACCTGTACGCCTACTTCTCGGAGCGTGCGGGCAACGAGCTCCGGCACGCCCACATGATCGACATGGAGTACGTCTTCGAACGCACCCTGCGTGATCTGGTGCCGTCCGTAGAGAACCTCGGCGAGGTCACGCGCGCATACGCGGACCTCGGTCGCGCGATCCTCGACGGCGACCACGTCGAGGCCGAGCGACTGGCGCGCGCACTGCACGGGATCGGCAGCATCGGCATCGCCCGCGCCGCGGATTGACGCTCAGCGCGGCAGGCGGGGGACCGCCGCCACCAGCGCCCGGGTGTACGGGTCGCTCGGGGAATGCAGGACGGCGGATGTCGCGCCCTGCTCGACCACCCGACCGTGCTGCAGCACGACCGTGCGGTCGCAGGCCGAGGCGATCGCGCTGAGGTCGTGCGAGACCATCACGAGCGACAGGCCGTTCTCGCGGCGCAGCCGGTCGAGCAGCTCCAGCACCTGCACCCGCGTCGTCACATCGAGGGCGCTGACGGGCTCGTCTGCGAGCAGCACCCGAGGACGCGAGACCACGGCCCTGGCGATCGCGATGCGCTGACGCTGACCGCCCGAGAACTCGTGCGGATAGCGGCGGGCGGTGTCGGCGGGCAGGCCGACCGACTCGAGGGCCTCCGCGATGCGGCGCTGCGCGTCGGTGCCCGACGCGAGCCCCAGCGAGCGCAGGGGCTCGCCGATGATGCGGTCGATGCGCTGCCGGGGGTCGAGCGACGAGTACGGATCCTGGAACACCGGCTGCACGGCCGCGCGGAAGCGGCGCATCTGCATGCGGCGCGCCGACAGGCTCGACGACCCGGGGTTCAGCGGCTCGCCGTCGAACAGCATCTGTCCGTCGCGGGGCGCCGACAGCCCGAGCAGCAGCCGGAGGACCGTCGATTTGCCCGCACCGGACTCGCCCACGAGACCGAGCGAGTCCCCTTCGTCGAGGTGCAGCGAGACGTCGTCGAGCACGCGTCGGGAACCGTAGGCGAAGCCGGCGCCCCGCAGTTCGAGAAGGCTCATGCCCCGGCCTCCCTCTCGTCGAGCTTCTGGTCGAGCTTCTGGTCGAGGAACGCGTCGAGCGCGCGGGCGCTGTCGACCAGCATCCGCGTGTACGGCTCTGCCGGCTCCTGCATCACCTGCGAGACCGTGCCCGCCTCGACGACGAGGCCGTCGCGCAGCACGACGATGCGGTCGACCATCCGTGACACGACGGCGAGGTCGTGGCTGATGAACAGCAGCGCCATGCCCCGCTCGGCGACGAGGCGCTCGAGCAGGCTCAGCACGGCATCCTGCACCGTCACATCGAGCGCGGTCGTCGGCTCATCCGCGATGAGCAGCTGCGGCCTGGCGGCGAGGGCGATCGCGATCGCGACGCGCTGACGTTGACCGCCCGAGAGCTCGTGCGGGTACGCGCGGGCGATACGGGGATCGGGCAGTGCGACCTCGTCGAGTGCGACGGCGACGGCGCTCTTGAGCTCCGCTCCGCGCAGGCCCAGGTGGCGCCGCAGCGGCTCGGCGATCTGCCGTCCGACGCGCATCAGCGGATCGAGAGCGGTGAGCGGCTCTTGGAACACGATCTGCACGACCGGACCGCGCAGGCGGCGCAGGTCGGCATCCGGAGCGCCGACGACCTGGTGCCCGTCGAGCAGGACCGACCCCGACGACCTCAGCGCCTCGGGGAGCAGACCGGTCACGGCGAGCGAGGTGAGCGACTTGCCCGACCCCGACTCCCCGATCAGGCCCAGCCTCTCGCCGGGTGCGACGGAGAACGAGACATCGCGCACCGGTGCTGCCGAGCCGGATCTCACGGTGAGGGCGGAGACGTCGAGAATGCTCATCGGCTCCTCCGGCGGGTCGGGTCGGCGAGGTCGCGCAGACCGTCGGCGAGGAAGTTCACTCCGAGCACGAGCGCGATGATCGCGATGCCGGGGGCGATGGCTCCGACGGGTGCGGTGAGCACGGTGCCCTGGGCCTCCTGCAGCATCCGCCCCCACGAGGCGTTGGGGGGAGGGGCGCCGAGTCCGAGGTACGACAGGCTCGCCTCCGCGAGCACGGCCGCGCCGAACTGCAGGGCGAGGCTGACGGCGAGGGTCGGGGCGATGTTGGGGAGGACGTGCTGGAAGACGATTCCGAGCACGCCCGTGCCACTGGTGCGTGCGGCGGTGACGTACTGCTCCTGCAGCACCCGCCGAGCGAGGATGCGGGTGAGGCGCGCCACCACGGCGGACATCGCCAGGCCGATCGCCAGCACCGCTGACCACAGCGAGGCGCCCTGGATCGCGACGACCAGCATCGCCAGCAGCAGTACCGGGAATGCGATCACGACGTCGAGCCCGGCCGAGAGGGTGTCGTCGACCCAGGGACGAGAGAACGCGGCGAGAAGGCCGATGATCGTGCCGAGCACAGCGGCGATCGCGACCGCGCAGGCGCCGACGATGAGCGCGATCCTGGCGCCCCACATGAGCTGCGACAGCAGGTCGCGACCGAGGCGGTCGGTACCGAGCAGGTGCAGACCGCTGGGCCCCTCGAGGCGGCTGCCGCTGGTGTCTGCGAGCGGGTAGGGCAACCAGAACAGCGACACCAGGGCGATGAGCACGATCGTCCCGGTGAGGACGAGACCCAGGATCAGGGTCGCCTTCGGCCGTCTCCGCACGGCGACGGAGTCGGTGACCAGCTGTTCGACGACGCCGCTCATCGATTGCCCGAGACGCTCGTGCGCAGACGCGGATCGATCAGACGCTGCACGATGTCGGCGGCGAACCCGACCAGCAGCACGAAGAGCGTGCTCACAACCAATACCCCCTGGATGACCTGGAAGTCGTGTTGCTGGATGGCCGACAGCAGCAGGCTCCCGAGACCGGGGAGGGTGAACACGCTCTCGACGACCACCGCCCCGAGCAGCGTCGTCGACAGCTCGATGCCGAGGATCGCGACGACGGGCACGGCGCCGTTGCGCACACCGTGGCGCAGCAGCGCCTCGGACATGGGGGATCCGCCGGCGCGGGCGGTGCGGAGGTAGTCGCTGCCGAGCACGTCGAGCGTCGCCGAGCGGACGTAGCGGCTGAGCGACGCGCTCATGACGATCACGATGGTGATCACCGGGAGGGCGAGCGAGCGCAGCGCGTCGCCGGGGTCCTCCCAGTCGTCGCGGGGGAACCCTCCGGAGGGCAGGACACCGAGACCGAGCGCGAAGATCCAGACCAGCACGACCCCGACCCAGAACACGGGCACGGCGACTCCCAGCTGCGCGAACCCCGAGAGCGCCACGCCGTACCAGCGGTCCGACTTCACGGCCGCGACGATGCCGATCGCCAGCGACACCAGCAGGGCGAGGCCGAATGCGATGAGCGTGAGCGGGACGGTCACGGCGAGACGTGCCGCGATGTCGGGCCCGACGGGCCGGGAGCTGAGGAAGGACTCACCGAGATCCATACGCAGCAGCTGTCCCGCCCAGGTCGCGAACTGCTGCAGCACGGGCTGGTCGGAGCCGACCTGCGCCCGCGCCGCGGCGATCTGCTCGGGGGTCGCATCGACCGAGAGCAGGGCGTTCGCCGGGTCGCCGGGCAGCAGCCGCAGCAGCACGAAGATGGCGATCATCGCGACGATGAGCGACACCACAAGGAAGGCGAGGCGACGGAGCAGGTAGGCGAGCATGGCTTCTCAGGACGACGGTGCGGAGGGGATGCCGACCCGCGGCATCCCCTCCGACATCAGGACTTGACGATGTCGTAGGCGAAGAACTGCGAGTTCAGGCCGTTGACCGGGTATCCGCTGAGGTCGCTGGAGGCGACCACGATCTGCGGGTAGAGGTACAACCATACGCTCGCCGCATCCTCGGCGATCTTCTCGTTGACCTGCTTCAGCAGAGCCGTCTGCTCGTCGGTCGTGGCGGCCTGCTCGGCCGCCGAGACCCACTGCTGCACCTCGGCGTCGTCGTAGCCCCAGTAGAAGTCGGGATTGCCGTACCAGACCACATCGCGGTCGTTCACGTGCTCCTGCAGGGTGGCTTCGAAGTCCTGCTCCTTGAACACCTTGGTGTACCACTCGTCGGCGCTGATCGTGTTGATCTCGACGGTGATGCCGACCTCGGCGAGCTGCGACTGCAGGAACTCCGCCACGGCGGGATGCGGGTCGTAGCTCGGGGTGTCGAGCGTGAACGTGAAGCCGTCGGCGTAGCCGGCCTGCGCGAGCAGGTCCTTCGAGAGGTCGACGTCGTACGGGTTCACCGCGGTGAGGTCCTCGTACCAGGGGTCGGTCGGCGGGACCATCGAGCCGATGAGCGTGCCGTAGTCGCCCCAGATGGACTCGAGGAGCTTCTTCGTGTCGATGGCGGAGTAGATCGCCTTGCGCACGAGTGCGTTGTCGAAGGGGGCGACGCGGTCGTTGAACGCGAGCAGCTCCTTCGTCGTCGACGTGCCCTCGCTGATGACGTAGTCGTCATTGTCGAACTGGGCGAGCGAGTCGGGGCTCTGCACGCTCGTGATCACGTCGATCTCGCCTGTGAGCAGGGCGTTGTTCTCGGCGGTGGCGTCGGTGAAGTAGGTGTAGACGACCTCGGCGTTCGTGGCGGGCTCGCCCCAGTAGTCGTCCCAGCGCTCGAGGGTGAGGGTCGAGCCCTTCTTCCACTCGTCGAGCGTGTAGGGACCGGTGCCGTCTTCCTTGCCGGTGATGTCGCCGGCCTCGTCGTTCACGATCCAGACGTAGCTGAGGTTGTAGAGGAACGAGATCGACCGCTGCGACAGCGTGAAGACGACGGTCCGGTCGTCGGGCGTCGCGATGCCGGCGATGGTGGTGAAGCTCGACTTGCGCGCCGACACGGAGTCCTCGGCGGTGACGGCCTCGACGCTCGACTTCACGTCGGCGGAGGTGAGCGGGTCGCCGGAGTGGAACGTCACATCGTCGCGCAGCGTGATCGTGTAGGTGAGGCCGTCGTCGGACACCTGGGCGTCTTCGGCGAGCAGCGGCTCGACGTCGCCGTCGTCGGTCAGACGGTAGAGACCCTCGTAGACGTTGCCGGTCAGCGCCTCGGTCACACCCTGGCCGCCGCCCTGCGTGTTGCTCAGGTTGGTGGGCTCGTACAGCGACCCGATGAAGATGGTGGCGTCTTCGCTCGCGGCGTCGTCGGTGGCGCCCGACGCGCAGCCGGCCACGAGGGCGAGCGTGGCGACGGCGCCGAGCGCGCCGAGGATGCGGGTTCTTCTCATGAGTACTCCAGGGTGAGAGTGTGCGGCGTCACGCCGCGTAGATGTCGAAGCCGTCGCGGAAGACGACGTTCTTCTCGCCTGCTCGGATAGGCAGGGGGAAGCGATTGGATGCCGGCGGCAGCGGGCAGTTGTACTGGGCGCTGAATCCGCACGGGGGCACGAAAGCCCGGTTGAAGTCCAGCACGACGGTGCCCTCGTCGTCGCGCAGCTGCACGAACAGGAAGCGCCCGGAGCCGTACGTCTCGGATCCGTTGGTCTCGTCGCCGAACACGAGCAGCAGCGTGCCCCCGTCGTCGAAGGCGGCGAGGTCGTACTCCCGGCCGTCGAGCTCGACGCGGATGTCGCCCGGCACGACGAGGTCGCGGGTGCCTCCGTTGTCGCGGATGTGCTCGAACGACACGCGACGCTCACCCGACACGGGCGTGAAGTGGCCCTCGAGCACCCAGGCGGGGTCGTACTCGTAGGTGTCGATGCGGTCGAACGCGCGGATCGCGGGTGCGTCGGCATCCCACACGCGCAGCCCGTGCTCGGGCGCGCCCGTCTCGATGTTCGTGCGCTGGAGCGGGGTCACGGTGACGGTCTCGCGTGCGGACCGTCGCTCGGCCTCGAGATCGGGCAGATCGCCGGTCCACCGGGTCTCTGTCAGCGCCAGGTTGCCGGTCGCCGAGGTGACGGAGGCACGGCGGTCGGCCTGCCACTGGGTGTGTTCTGAGAGTTCGGACATCGTCTTCCATTCTCTTGCATGCAGAAGGGCCCAGGGCCGCCGCCGTCACCCGGGGTAATGACAGCGAATTCCGCGCCATCGACATCCGGCGCATGCACGAGAGTCTTTTCTCTCATGCACGAATGTCGCCCTGATAATGACGATATGGCGAGTAATTCGTGCATCGGCGCACGGGATTCAACGTGTTCGGTTGACTATTCCCGACGCAATGGAATGCAACGTACATCGGTATACCATTACTCGTATACGCGCAGAGTCGTCAGTCCCCAGCTGACCCGCGCGTGGACGGTTCGACCGTCCTGCGGAGGGAGAGTCAGATCTTCCTCTGATCCCGAGGGGGGATGGGGTGGGTCGCTGTTCCCCAGACAGCCCCACCCCCACAACCCCACCTCGGGCTCCCTTCTCAGAAGGATCTGAACCAGATCCAGAACGCGGCGAAGCCGATCACGACGACGATCGGCAGCCAGCGGAAGCTCCGCTTGAGCCTGCGTCCCTCATGCGCCACCCCCGGCGGCGGCGAGAGCATGCCGGCCGGCGGTGCGAACGGCAGTCGCGGATTCGCGGCCGACGAGGCGGCATCACCGCGAGAGGGTGCGGCGGCCGTCGGATTCTCCTGCAGCAGTCGCTCGTCTCGCCAGCGCTCCCACTGATCGAGCTTCGTGATCACGGCGCCCACCGCGCCGAACAGCCAGCCCCACGTGGCCGGGTCCAGCGTCGACGCCTTGCGCTGCGTGTAGAGGAACAGCCAGTCGTCGACGATCTCGACATCGAGTTCCGCCGCGTTGTCGATGAACCGGGCCATGATGTCGGGCGTGAAGAGGTAGAGAGCGTCCTGCTCGTAGCCCTCCGGGCAGTACAGCGTGAAGTACCGATCGAAATCGCCCTCGAGCGACAGGCGCTGCTCGCGCTGGAACGACGCGGGCAGATTCGTCCCGAAGCCGTTGTTGCCCTTCGCATCGAGCACGATGTTCGGAAGCGGCACGTCGAGCTTGACGGCGACATAGCCCCAGTGGTGTGTGGTCGAGTTCTTTCCCGACCCCGTCGTATACCGGTAATTGCCGAACTCGACGAAACGGGGCACGGTGCCGCGCACGAGATCCGTGGCCTCGCGCGAGCGTCCGAGGCCGAACAGCATGCCCGGCAGGCGGGGATCGGACACCCGCGCCTCATACGACATGCCGTTCGCCCGGGCGAACGCATCGAGGCGATACCGCGCGACCCGGGCGCGGCGCCAGCTCACGACCCCGATCGTGATCGCGACGGCGGCCGCCGCGATCACGCCGAGACCGGCGAACGACGAGGTCCCCCGGTCGGTGAGGAGCGAGAACATCGTCGCGCCGACGACGATGAGGGCCACGACGAACACGAGACCGAAGATCACGACGGCGATGACCGAGGCGGCCGAGAAGCCGGATGAGCCCCGGGCACGGAGCTCGGCGGTGAACGCGCTCACGGCCCGCGCATCCACGGGATCGGTGAGCGGGCGCGCATCGAACGACGGAGCCGGCTGCGGTGCGGTCATCGGTTCACCTCATCGGCGTCCCAGGTCAGGTCGGCGTTCTCGGGGATCGGGAAGGCCTCGAGGCGCTCATCGGCGCAGATCGCGGCGATGAGGGCGCCGGATCCCGCGACGATCGTCGAGTCATAGTCGATCTCGCTCACGAGAATCCAAGCACGGTCGTCGGGCCAGAGGATCGAGGGGGTCTGCGCAGCGGGAGGGAACCCGTGCTCCTCGCCCGGCAGGTCGCGCCACGGAACGTGCAGCACCCAGTCCGGACGGGTGAAGTCGCTGATCGCCCCGCGGAACAGCACGTGATCGCGCCCGGGGAGGTGGAACCGCGGCCCTTCCGAGATCTCGCGCGACAGGATGCCCTCCTGCCAGGTCGGCTTGCGGAACGAGTTGTTCAGCGGGTCGTGGATGCTGCGATCGAGCATCGCCTGGTGATTCGGATCGTCGGTGAACGTGAGGAACGTGCGCGACGGCGCGTGGCCGAGGAATCCAAGCAGGCTACCCCGACCCTCCCAGAGCGCCGCGAAGCCGGCATCCGGGGTCGTGGTGTGGGAGACGAGGTGCGAGGCGATGATCGACAGGGTCTCCGGGGCGATCTCACCCTCCATCGGCCCCGTGAACTCGCGGCCGTCGGGCGAGAGCCGCAGATTCCAGTCGCCGTCGGTCGGAGTGCGCACGATGCGCTGCCACTGGGCGAGCGGATGCAGGGTCGTGTCGAACGCGGATGCCGTCTCGGCCCACGTCACGGGCTCGTCGATGTACTGGTCGAGCAGGCTCAGACGCTCCTCCTCCGACATCCGCTCGTACTCCTCCTGCGAGGGCACAGGACGGTCGGGGAGCGCACGCACGGTCCCTGGATGCAGAATGCGGGCGTACGACGCGAATCCGTGCGGGACCACGGCGTGCATCGTCGCGTTCCACGGGTCGTCGAGGCGCTCGCGCACCCAGTCCCCGGCCGAGGTGTCAGACATCCAGTGCATGCGACCACGGTACCGGCGACGAAACTCTTCACCCGAGGGCGCGGCGGAGGGGCCAGAATATGCGGAGGAGTGCGCTGTCCGTCGCAGACGGACGCGGGGAACGAGACGGTTCGGGAGGGCGTCCGATGATCGATGGTGTCTCTGTGGTGTCGGGCGAGCGGGCCTTCCGTCGGCATCCGGCTCGGGCGGTGGTGAGCGCGATCCTGATTTCAGCGGCGCTGTCGGCGGCGACGCTGTTCATCCTCCCGCAGTTCCTGCCACGCCGGATGGACCTCTCGACGCGGGGGATGATCGTGCTGGCGGTGGCGATCGCCCTGACCCTCGTGGTCTTCGTGTCGATCCTCTGGCTGCGCAACACCCGCATCGTCGTACGTCCAGACCAGGTCGAGGTCGGTCGCGCCGGGAACCGCGAGGTGTACGACCGCGCCACCACCGCCTTTGGATCGAAGATCACCGAGCACCGCACGAACGGACTGCGCAGTGGCATCACCCGTGCACTCATCATCGAGAACGCCGGCCGGGAGATCACGGTGGAGCTCCCCGGATTCACGCGTGCGACGTTCAACGACCTGATGGCGACGCTCAACCCGATCGCGCCGCCGCCTGCGACGGACCCCGTCGCCGCAGCCAGGGAGAGAGCGCAGCTGCCCTCCTCGTTCACGGTCGATGCGTCGGGCGAACGCCGGCTCGCGAACGGGCTGGCGATCGGCGCGGTCGTGCTGCTCGTCGTCGCCGCGGCCGTCGTCGTGCTCGCCCTGCAGCCCGGCTTCCTCGACGGGGAGCTCTCTGCGCTGGTGCTGCTGGTGCCGTTCGCGGGGCTCGCCGGCATCGTGCTCGCGATCGGGGCGCTGCAGCGACGACGCGTGCTGAAGGCGATCCCTGCGCACATCACGGTGAGTCACCACGGCCTCCGTCTCGACGACGTCGATCTGCCATTCTCGCAGCTGACCCGCATCTGGCTGACGCCGCCGGGGTATCCCGTCAGGCGCATCCGGTTCGAACGGGTGGCGGGCCGAGCGACCGTGCACGTGCTGGGGTCGCCCCGCGTGCAGATGACTCCGGAGTACACGGCCCTCTTGCTCGCGCTGCGGGCCGAGACCGCTCAGCACCCCGAGATGCTTCGGCTCGACCTCGAATGAGGGTCAGACGAAACGGTGCCGACGATGAGCGCCGCCGCCGTTTCGTCTCACGACCTTCGACGCGCGAGCGGCCGGGCCAGACGGTTGACCGGCGGTTCTGAGCGCTGCCGGGACGCCCTCCATAATCGGAGCATGACGTCCTCTGCATCCATCCCCTCGCTCGACGGCCGCCGCTTCACGATGGTCTCTTCGACCACCTCGGTCGTCGACGCCGACGCCCCCAGCGAGTTCGTCTACCGCGAGAAGGACGGCGCGATCTGGGGCGACTACTCGGGCGACACGGTGACCTTCGGCCGTTTCGTCGGCACCCGCACCGGCGACACCATCTGGGTCTCGTTCGTGCACGTGCTCGCTGCCGACGGCACCGTCGTCACCGGTAACGGCGAGAGCGAACTCGAGCTCACCGACGACGGCCGCATCCGGCTCGTCGAGCACTACGAGATGCACGACCTGCCTCAGCTCAGCATCTGCGAAGAGGCCGCGGCGGCCTGATCTCCTGCGTTCGGCTTCGCGGTTCCTGAGCGCCCTTCGTCTCGCTGCGCGGTTCCTGAGCGCCCTTCGTCTCGCTTCGCTCGCTCAGGAACCGGAGCGCAGCGACGTCCTTTGTCGGATCCTGAGCGAGGAGCGCAGCGACGAGACGAAGGGCGCTCCGCTCGCTCAGGATCCGACGAAGGGCGCTCGCGCACCAGGGGGGCGATCGTCATCGCAGGAACGCCGCGGCGACGCCGGAGTCGACCGGGATGTGCAGGCCGGTGGTGCGGCTGAGCTCGGGACCCGTCAGCACGTAGACGGCGTCCGCCACGTTCTCGGGCACGACCTCGCGCTTGAGGATCGTGCGGTTGGCGTAGAACTGACCGAGGTCCTCTTCGGCGACGCCGTAGGTGGCGGCGCGGTTGGCGCCCCAGCCGGAGGCGAAGATGCCCGAGCCGCGCACGACGCCGTCGGGGTTGATGCCGTTGACGCGGATGCCGTACTCGCCGAGCTCGACGGCCAGCAGCCGCACCTGGTGCGCCTGGTCGGCCTTGGTCGCCGAGTAGGCGATGTTGTTCGGGCCGGCGAAGACCGAGTTCTTCGACGAGATGTAGATGATGTCGCCGCCGAGCTTCTGGTCGATCAGCACGCGCGCTGCGGCCTTCGACACGAGGAAAGAGCCCTTGGCCATGACGTCGTGCTGCAGGTCCCAGTCCTTCTCGGTGGTCTCGAGCAGCGGCTTCGACAGCGAGAGGCCGGCGTTGTTGACGACGAGGTCGACGCCGCCGAACGCCAGCACGGCGTCGCTCAGCGCGGCCTGGATCGCGTCGGCATCGGCGACGTTCGCCGCGACGCCGATCGCGACGTCGGTGTTCCCGAGCTCGACCGCGGCGGCCTGGGCCTTCTCGAGATCGAGGTCGGCGATGATGACGCACGCGCCCTCGGCCGCGAGACGGGTGGCGATGGCCTTGCCGATGCCGGACGCGGCACCGGTCACGAAGGCGATGCGGCCCTGGTGCGACTTCGGCTTCGGCATCCGCTGCAGCTTGGCCTCCTCCAGCGCCCAGTACTCGATGGCGAACTTCTCGGCGTCGGAAATGGGCGAGTACGTCGACAGCGCCTCGGCGCCGCGCATCACGTTGATCGCGTTGACGTAGAACTCTCCGGCGACGCGGGCGGTCTGCTTGTTCGCACCGTACGAGAACATGCCGATGCCGGGCACGAGCACGATGAGCGGGTCGGCGCCGCGGATCGCGGGCGACTCGCTGGTGGCGTGTGCGTCGTAGTAGGCCTGGTAGTCGGCGCGGTACTCGGTGTGCAGCTCGTGCAGACGGGCGATCTGCTCGTCGGCGGATGCCGTGACCGGCAGGTCGAGGATGAGCGGCTTGACCTTGGTGCGCAGGAAGTGGTCGGGGCAGCTGGTGCCGAGGGCGGCCAGCTCGGGGGCGCGGTCGGAGGCGAGGAAGTCGAGCACGACGTCGGAGTCGGTGAAGTGGCCGACCATCGGCTTGTCGGTCGATGCGATGCCGCGGATGGTCCCCGCGAGGGCTGCGGCGCGCTCGCGGCGCTCGGCCTCGGGAAGCGCCTCGAAGCCGGCACGGACACCTCCGAAGGGGTCGTCCGCGCCGTTCGCCTCGATGTAGGCGGCTGCGGTGTCGATGATCCACAGCGAGTTCGACTCGGCCTCTTCCGACGTGTCGCCCCACGCGGTGATGCCGTGCCCACCGAGGATCGTGCCGATCGCCTGCGGGTTCTGTGCTTTGATCGCGGCGATGTCGAGTCCGAGCTGGAAGCCGGGGCGGCGCCACGGCACCCAGACGACCCTGTCGCCGAAGATCTTCGCGGTCAGCGCTTCGCCGTCGGCGGCGGTCGCGATCGCGATGCCCGAGTCGGGGTGCAGGTGGTCGACGTGCGCGGCGTCGACGAGGCCGTGCATCGCGGTGTCGATCGACGGAGCGGCGCCGCCCTTGCCGTGCAGGCAGTAGTCGAACGCGGCGACCATCTCGTCCTCGCGGTCGAGGCCGGGGTAGACGTCGACGAGCGCGCGCATGCGGTCGAGGCGCAGCACGGCGAGCCCCTGCTCCGTCAGCGTCCCCAGGTCGCCGCCCGAGCCCTTGACCCACAGCAGCTCGACCGGCTGACCGGTGACAGGATCGGTCTCGGTCCCCTTCGCCGACGTGTTGCCGCCCGCGTAGTTGGTGTTCTTGGGGTCGGCGCCCAGACGGTTCGACCGCTCGATGAGGGCGGCGGCGGTGGGATTGGTCATGGCTGTTCCTTGTTCTCGGGAGAAGTGGCGAGGATGCGGGTGGCGAAGCGATCGATCGATGCGGTCGCACCCGGGTGCTCCGGACTGTTGAGGTGACCGTGGCGGGTGCCGGGCTCGGTCGAGATGTCGAGGTCGACGCCGGCGGACCGCAGCGAGGCGCCGAAGGCCTCGCCGGAGACGCGCAGCTCGTCGACCTCGTCGTTGATCATGATCGTGGCGGGAAAGCGCGAGAGCTGTGCGGAGGATGCCGTGCCGGGCACGGCGTAGATCTCTGCGCTCTCGACGGGGCCGCCGAGATAGTTCTCGTACATGACCCGCACCGGCTCGGGCCCGAACGTGTCGGCGTCGGGATCGGCGTCGAGCGCCGCGCGCAGCGCAGCATCCGGGTGTCCCTGCACGGCATGCAGGGTCGGATAGGCGAGCACGGCGAACGCCGGAACAGGTCCCGCGCCGTGGCTCAGCCGCAGCGCGGCACCCGCGGCGAGGTTGCCGCCGGCGCTCGCTCCGCCGATCGACCAGTGGCCGCGGGCGAGATCGGAATCCACGGCCCACCGGAAAGCGGCCTCGACCTCCTCGGAGGCGACGGGGTAGTGCACGCCGTCGCGCTCGGGGGCTCCGGATGCTGCGGCCCACGCCTGAGGGAACGGTGCGAGTGCGTAGTCGACCGAGACCACCACGATGCCGCGGTCGGCGAAGCTCCGCGCGACCCAGTCGGCCTCCGGCATGTCGATCTCGCCCGCGAGGAAACCGCCGCCGTGCACCCAGACGAGCCCAGGGCCCGCGGGGTTCTCCGGCTCGTACACGCGCACGCGCAGCGGTCCGTGCGGTCCGTCGAGCACCTGGTCGCTCACAGCATCGTCCGTTCTGTCGGTGGGGCGTCGGGACGCGGGGATCGGCTCCCGCATCCCGACGGGTCTTGTGATGTCAGGGGGCGAGGGGTCAGGCGCCCCAGCCTGCCTGCACTCCGCCGACGCGCTCTGCGGCGATCTTCTGCTGGTAGCCCGAGTCGGCATAGGCCGCCATCGGGTCCGCGGCCAGACCGCGCGACTCGCGCCATTCGGCGAGAGCCGGGCGCACGTCGGTGTAGAAGGCGTCCATGAAGATGGCGTTCGCGGCGAGCACGTCGCCGGACTTCTGCGCCGCAGCCAGGGCGTCGCGGTCGACGAGCAGTGCGCGCGCCGTCATCTCCTGCACATTGAGCACCGAGCGGATCTGGCCGGGGATCTTGTCCTCGACGTTATGGCACTGGTCGAGCATGAACGCCACGTCGGGGTTGTTCAGGCCGCCGCCGCGTACGACCTCGAACAGGATGCGGAACAGCTGGAACGGGTCGGCCGCCCCGACGATCAGGTCGTCGTCGGCGTAGAAGCGCGAGTTGAAGTCGAACGAGCCGAGCTTGCCGAGACGCAGCAGCTGCATCACGATGAACTCGATGTTGGTGCCGGGTGCATGGTGGCCGGTGTCGAGGCAGACCGAGGCCTTGTCGCCGAGCGCGACGACCTGCGCGTAAGAGGTGCCCCAGTCCGGAACATCGGTGTGGTAGAAAGCCGGCTCGAAGAACTTGTACTCGAGCACGAGGCGCTGCTCGTCGCCCAGGCGCGCGTAGATCGTCTGCAGCGACTCATGCAGGCGATCCTGGCGGCCGCGCATGTCGGCCTGGCCCGGGTAGTTCGAGCCCTCGGCCAGCCAGATCTTCAGGTCGCGGCTGCCGGTGGCATCCATCACGTCGATGCAGGCGAGGTGGTGATCGATCGCCTTGCGGCGGATGGCCGCATCCTCGTGGGTCAGGGCGCCGAACTTGTAGTCGTCGTCCTGGAAGGTGTTCGAGTTGACGGTGCCGAGAGAGACGCCGAGGTCTTCCGCGTAGGCCCGCAGATCGGAGAACGAGTCGACGAGATCCCACGGGATGTGCAGCGCGACCGAGGGAGCGAGCGCGGTGTACGTGTGGACCTGCGCGGCATCCGCGATCTTCTCCCAGGGGTCGCGGGGGGTGCCCGGCGTGCCGAACACCTTGAAGCGGGTGCCGGAGTTGCCGAATGCCCAGCTGGGGAGCTCGATGCCCTGCTTCTCGAGGGCGGCGAGGTTGTCGGACGAGAGGATGCTCATGAGGCGCTGCCTTCGATATCGGAGTCGGTGGGGGATGCGGGGAAGTCGCCGGCATCGGCGAGCTGGTCTTCGAGGTGGAACACCTCGGTGAGTGTGGCGGCCGCCTGGTCGGGACGACCGTCGAGCCCGATGAAGAAGCGGCCCATCTCGGCCTCCCATCGGGCGGCGACCGCGGAGGCGGCGAGGTAGGCCTGCGCCGCCTCGTCGTCGTCGGTCTCGTAATAGCCGAGGAGCGTGCCGCCCTCCGCGAGGAACAGCGAATAGTTGCGGCGGCCGGCGGCGGCGATCTCAGCCAGCATCTCGGGCCACACGGGCGAGTGGCGGGCGAGGTATTCGTCGAGCAGCTCAGGGCGCACCTGCAGCTGGAACGCGACGCGGGTCATGGTCGTTCTCTCTTCATCGAGGTTTTGAATCGTTTCATACGGCGTGGCCCAGATTAGCACGGACCACCCGGCTGTCAAGTGACGGACGGATGGTGCGGGGGTCTGCGCGCGTCCGTCGCGACGATCAGAGGCCGGCGATCACCGCGTTGTCGAGCTCGTCGGCGTCGACGCCGGGCCGGACGGCGGCATTGGTGAGCAGCACCCAGGCGATGCCGGCGCTCGGGTGCACCCAGAATTCCGTGCCCGCCCATCCGCCGTGTCCGTACACGTCGCGATCGATCAGTCCGGGGGCGCGAGAGCGCAGATTGAAGGTGAAGCCCCAGTCCTGTCCGCGCTCGCGGGGGTACGGATCCAGGCGCGGGATGTCGCCGGTGAGCGGCCGCACCATCATCTCCAGCCCCGCGGGCGACAGGATGCCGTCGCGGGAGCCGCGATGGATGCGCAGCAGCTCGGTTCCGAGGTGCAGCAGATCCTCGGCGCGACCGAGCAGTCCGGCACCGGGCGCGCGGGTGGCGTGGAAGCGGTCGAGGTCGAGCCCGCCTGCGGCGGCGTCGGGCACTCCGATCGATCGCTCCGCATCGAGCGTGAGGCCGATCGCGCCGATCTCCGCCGCCCAGGCGAGCGTCCCGGCATCCCAGGGTGTTCCGGTCGCGTGCTCGACCAGCGCCGCGATGCCCTCGAAGGCCAGTGTCGAGTATCGCGAAGCGGATCCCGCCGCGAAGTCCCGCCCTCTGGTGAGCAGCTCCTGGCGCAGGGGCAGCGCCGTGTCGAGTGCAGGCTCGGCGATGCCCGACGTGTGCGAGGCGAGATGCCACAGGCGCACGATGTCGTCGCGGGCGCCCCCGAATTCCGGCAGGGCATCGGTGAGCGGGGTGTTAGGTGTGAGCAGTCCGCGCTCGATGGCACGCGCCGCGGTGACGCCCGTGAGCGCCTTGGTGATCGAGAAGAGCGGGTAGACCGCATCGGTCGCCGCCCCGAAGCCCTCGAGGTCGACGATCCCGTCGGCGGTGGCCATGCCGAGCACGGCCGTGGGCAGGCGCTCGGCCTGCACGTGGCGGCGGGCCCAGGCGAATGCGGCGTCGAAGGTCATGAGTGCTCCCGCGGTTCTGGCCGTCGCGCTTTCCCGGCGACGGTTCGGACTCTACGATAGGACCATGGCACAGAAAGCGCTTTCCCATCCGGCCGCGCTCATCGACGGGCGCCATCCGACCCGCTCCGTGCTGCGTCTCGTCGCCCGTCGTCCCTGGCGGCTGACGTTCGCGATCACCGCATTCGCCGTCAAGGAGATCCCCCTCTGGTCGCTGCCCGTCATCACCGCAGCGATCATCGACGTGGTGGCGAGCAAGGGCGACGTGACCGAGGTGCTGTGGTGGTTCGCCCTCGCCGCCGTGCTGCTGCTGCAGAACTACCCCAACCACATCATCTACACGCGGAACTTCATGACCGTGGTGCGAGACCTCGGGGCCGACCTCCGCAACGCCCTCACCGCGCGTCTGCAGAGCCTGTCGATCGGATACCACACGAGAGTCAGCTCCTCGATCGTGCAGACGAAGGTGGTGCGCGACGTCGAGAACGTCGAGCTCATGCTGCAGCAGGTCACGCATCCGCTGCTCTCGTCGACCATGGTCATGCTCGGTGCGCTCGGCATGACCGCGGTGACGGTGCCCCAGTTCCTCCCCGTCTACGCGCTCGCGGTGCCCATCGCCATCGGCATCCGCTACGGCATGCGCAACCGGTCGCAGCGGCGCAACGAGGTCTTCCGCCGCGAGATCGAGACGCTCTCCGCCCGCGTCGGCGAGATGGCCTCGCTGATCCCGGTGACCCGCGCTCACGGACTCGAGGAGACGGCGATCACGCGCGTCGCCGGAGGAGCAGACGGCGTGCGCCGTGCGGGGCTCGACCTCGACCTGCTCAACGGCCGCGTCGCCTCGATCTCCTGGGTCGCCATGCAGCTGCTCGGCGTCGCCTGCCTGATGCTCGCCGCCGTGTGCGCCCTGACGGGCTTCCTGCCCATCACGCCCGGCGAGGTCGTGATGCTCTCGAGCTACTTCACCCTGTTGACCGGCGGACTCACCCAGCTGCTCATGCTCATCCCGGTCGGCGCCCGAGGTCTCGAGTCCGTGCGCTCCATCGCCGAGGTGCTGCAGGAGCCGGATGTCGAGCAGAACTCCGGCAAGCAGGTCGTCTCGCGCGTCGAGGGGGAGATCGTGCTCGATGCCGCTGCGCATCGGTATGCGGATGCCGACGACGACGCGCTGGCCGCGATCGATCTGCGCATCGCGCCGGGCGAGACCGTCGCCTTCGTCGGTTCGTCGGGATCGGGCAAGTCCACCCTGCTCAACCTCGTGCTCGGGTTCGTGCGCCCCACGAGCGGAAGGATCCTGCTCGACGGCCGCGACATGCAGGAGCTCGACCTGCGGACGGTGCGCCGATCGATCTCGGTGGTGCCGCAGGAATCGGTGCTGTTCGAGGGATCGGTCTTCGACAACATCGCCTACGGCCTGCCCGACGTGACGCCCGATCGTGTCGAGCGCGCCCTGCGCGATGCGAACGCCTGGGAGTTCGTGAGCGCACAGCCGCACGGCTGGGACACGGTGGTCGGCGAGCGCGGTGCGCGACTGTCGGGCGGGCAGCGGCAACGGCTGGCGATCGCGCGAGCGCTGGTGCGCGATCCGCGGATCCTCCTGCTCGACGAGGCCACCAGCGCCCTCGACCCCGAGTCCGAAGGGCTCGTCAAAGAGGCGCTCGAGCGGCTCATGCGCGGCCGCACGACCCTCGTGGTCGCACACCGGCTGTCGACCGTCCGGCAGGCCGACCGCATCGTCGTGCTCGAGCACGGACGCATCGTCGAACAGGGTTCCCACGACGAACTGCTCGCCGCCGACGGGCGATACGCTCGGCTGCACCTGGTGCAGAACGGCATGAGATGACAGGCACTCACCGTCCTGAGGAGGACAGATGACATCCGACAAGACCCTGCGCGCCGTGCTGGTGGGCACCGGCTCCGTGGCGAACTCGCATGCCGAGGCGGTCGCGGCGTATCCGCACGCCGAGCTCGTCGCGGTCGCCGATCTGAGCCTCGCCAAGGCCGGCGAGTTCGCCGATCGATACGGTATCGCCCGCGCCTACGCCGACCTCGACGAGATGCTGGCGGTCGAGCATCCCGACGTCGTGCTCATCTGCACGCCACCCGCGCCGCACCGCGAGCAGGCGCTCGCCGCCTTCGCGGCGGGCGCGCATGTGATCGTCGAGAAGCCGCCGGCTCCGTCGCTCGACGAGCTCGACGACATGCGCGCGGCCGCCGAGGCCGCAGGTCGGCAGCTCGCCGTCGTCTTCCAGCAGCGCACCGGGACTGCCGCCGCGCACGTGCGCGGCCTGTTGCAGAGCGGTGAGCTGGGGCGTCCGCTGGTCGCGGTGTGCCAGACGCTCTGGTTCCGCGGACCCGAGTACTTCGCGGTGCCGTGGCGCGGCAGGTGGGAGACCGAGGGTGGGGGGACGACGCTCGGGCACGGCATCCACCAGATCGATCTGCTGGCGCACCTGCTGGGCGACTGGTCATCGGTGCAGGGGCGGCTCTGGCGGCTCGATCGCGAGACCGAGACCGAAGACGTCTCGACCGCCACGATCGTGTTCGAGGCGGGCGTGGTCGCCCAGCTGATCACGAGCGCGGTGTCGCCGCGTGAGACGAGCTCGATTCGCATCGACACCCAGAAGGCGACGATCACGGTCGATCACGTCTACGGGCACGGTCACGAGAACTGGCGGATCACCCCCGCGCCCGGATTCGAGGGCGAGGCCGAGGCGTGGTCGTTCCCTGAAGTCGAGGAGCGCAGCGCCCATGCCCCGCTGCTGCGTGACGTCTTCGACGCGCTGCGCGACGGAGCCCCGCTGCCCCCGACCGCCGACGCCCCGGCCCGCTCGCTCGAGATCGTGGCGGGCATCTACGCCTCCGCCGCCGCGGACGGAGCGGTCGTGACGCCGGAGCTGCTCGGCGCGCACCCGACGCATCGCGCCGGCTTCGCGAGCCCGGTGACCGACCTGCGCCGATGAGCGAGCTGTACCGCGACCCGGTCTACGACGGCGCCACGGACCCCCGCGTCGTCGTCGATGCATCCGGGCGATGGTGGATGTTCTACACCCAGCGGCGCGCGAGCCTGGAGGACGCGGGGCCGGGAGTCTCGTGGATCCACGGCAGCCGGATCGGGGTCGCCACCTCGGACGACGGACTCGGGTGGGAGTACGAGGGGACCCTCGAGCCGGCGGCATCCGACCTCGTGCTGGAGCCGGGACCGCCACCTGCCGAGGTGGACCGGACGCACTGGGCCCCCGAGGTGGTCTGGGACGGCGAGCGCTGGCGCATGTTCCTCACCGAGATCGACGGCATCCCCGACCGCTGGCCCGGGTTCGGGCGCACCATCGTCGAGTACACCTCCGCCGATCTGCGGCGATGGAGCAGGCGGCGGCCGCTCACACTGAGCAGCGACCGGGTGATCGACGCCGCCGTGGCGCGCACCCCGGACGGGGCATGGCGACTCTGGTACAAGGACGAGGCGGCGGATTCGGTGACCATGGTCGCGTCCTCGACCGACCTCGACGCATGGAGCCTCGACGGTGTCGCGATCGGCGGGCGTCCGCACGAGGGGCCGACGGTGTTCGAGTCCGGCGGATCGTGGTGGATGATCGTCGACGAGTGGCGGGGGATGGGGGTGTACAGATCTGACGACGGCGTCGGCTGGACGCGCCAGGGGGATCCGGATGCCGTGATCCTCGCCTCCGTTCCCGGCAGAGCGCAGGGCAGTCACGGTGCGCACGTGCGCCACGGCGACGACCTGTGGTTCTACTTCTTCCGCACGGCGGCGGACGGGGCCGCGCACGGCGCGACGGGTGAACGACGGCGGTCCGCCGTGCACCGCGTGCGCCTCGACGTCGAGGCCGGGAACCTCGTCGTGAGAGGATCGGAGAGCGGGCGGTAATCGATGTAATCCCGTCCCGCGAATTCCCGGTTGCGAAACGTTTCAATCTGGATTAGCGTGCAGGTAAGCGTTTTCCCCGCTCGATGGAGAATGCACCCGCACCACATGGACACAGGCGTTCCGCGGCATTGCCGGACGAGGACGTTCACCAGAGAGGACAACGATGTTCAGCAAGAAGCGTCTGGCGGCCACAGCGGCCGTCGCCACCAGCGCAGCGCTGGTGCTCGCCGGCTGCGCCGGCGGCGGAGGCCCCGAAGCCGGTGCCACCTACGACCCCGACGAGAAGGTCTCGCTCGACCTCGCGTTCTGGGGCAACGACGTGCGGGCCGACCTGTACAACCAGGCGATCGACGCGTTCAACGAGGAGTACCCGAACATCACGGTCAATGCGACCTTCCTCACCTTCCCGGAGTTCTGGGAGAAGCGTCAGACCGAGGCCGCCGGCGGCGGCCTCCCCGATGTCATGCAGTTCGACTACTCGTACCTGCGTCAGTACGCCGAGAACGGCCTGCTGCTCGACCTCGAGCCCTACCTCGGGTCCGTCATCGACACCGAGCCGCTGTCGGAGAACATCCTCGGCATCGGCGTGGTCGACGACACGACCTACGGCATCACGACCTCGACCAACGCCTGGGCCGTCTTCACCAACCCTGTGCTCCTCGAGACCGCCGGCGTCGACGAGTTCGCCGGTGGCGACTGGGAGGACTACGACGACTGGATCACCGAGATCTCCGACGCCGGCGCAGGCCAGTACTGGGGCGGCTCGGACTGGACCGGCCGCATCCAGAACTTCGAGCTGCAGCTGCGCAGCGAGGGAAAGAACCTCTTCAACGAAGACGGCACGGCAGGGTTCGACGAGGACCGTCTGAAGGAGTTCTGGGAGTCCGGCTCCGACATCCGCGACGGTGCCGTGGTGCCGCAGCAGGTCGTCGAGGAAGTCCTCCCGCTCAGCGCCTTCGACACCGCGAAGAACGCCAGCGAGCTGACCTGGGACAACTTCGGCGCGGGATACCTCGCCAACCTCGGCGAGAGCTACACCGAGCTCGGCATCGTCGCACCGCCCGTCACCGAGGAGGGGGCGAAGGACCTGTACCTGAAGCCCTCCATGCTGCACACGATCTCGGCCAAGACCGAGCACCCCGAGGCTGCGGCGACCCTCGTGAACTTCCTGGTGAACTCGCCGGAGGCAGGAGCCATCTTCGGCACGAACCGCGGACTCCCCGCCTCCGAGACCGCCCTCGAGGCCGCTGATCTCGACCCGATGAGCCAGGCCGTCAAGGACTACGAGGAGTCCATCGCCGACCGTCTCGGCGACGCTCCTCCCGTGCCGATCGTCGGCTACGGCACCCTCGAGGAGAAGTTCCGCGTGCTGGGCACCGAGCTGAACTTCGGCACCACGACGGTCGACGACGCGGTCACGCAGTTCTTCTCCGAGATGGACGTCGTCCTCAACCAGTGATTCCGTCGGTGGGCCGGGCGTCATCCGCCC